>NZ_JBFBGK010000071.1:0-45948 GCF_040684615.1 Streptomyces sp. NPDC089919 | reverse complement strand
CCCTGCGGCAGGCCCACCCCTGGGACTTCGCGGCTTCGCCGTGCCCTTCGGGCATCCCAGGCCCGGGCCTGCCTCCGGACCAGCCTGCCACCCCCTGTCAAGGGGCTCCCCCACACACCACGGACGGCCTGGGGAGGCGTAGAGGGCCGAGGTACGCGTACCGGGAAGCGGTCAGGCGAGGGCGGCGGCGCGGAGGGCGGCGGCCGTGAGGCGGTCGTTCTCGGGGGCCACGCCGCCGGGGAAGGCGAACCGCCGCCGGGTGTAGGCGTAGGCGACCCCGGTGGCCGGGTCCGCAAAGGCGTTCGCCCCCGCCGCACCGCTGTGGCCGAAGGCCACCGGCCCGGCCGCGGGCTGGCGCTCGAAGCCCAGCCCGAAGGCGTCCTTCCCGCCGGTCACCGCGTCCGTGCCGGGCGTCCCCAGGGCACCCCAGACCGCGGCCGTCGCCGGCTCCAGCAGCCCGTCCAGGATCGCCGCGTACATCCCGGCCACGCCCCGGGCCGTGCCCACCCCGCCGGAGGAGCCGGGGCCGAGGGCCCGGACCCGGGGGTCGTTGCCGAACTCGACCGAGTCCACCGGCACGGCGCAGTGCCAGTTGAAGGCCACCTGCATCAGTTCGGCCGGCGGCCCCTCGGCGGCCCGCTGCGCGAGCTGGGCCTCGGTCGGCAGCATCGGCAGGATCGGCGCCCAGCGCTCCTCCAGCTCCGCCGGCAGCCCCAGGTGGAAGTCCAGCCCGAAGGGCGCCCGGACCCGCTCCTCGAAGAGCTCCTGGACCGTGCGCCCGGTGGCCCGCCGGACCACCTCGCCGGTCAACGCGGCGATGACGTAGGCGTGGTAGCCGTAGCGCGTGCCGGGTTCCCAGTACGGCGCCGCGCCCGCCAGCCGGTCCGCCAGCAGCCGGTCGTCCGCGAGCTCCGCGACGGTGAAGCCGTCCGGTACGCCGATCAGCCCGGAGCGGTGCTCCAGCAGCCCGCGCAGCGTCAGCCGCTCCTTGCCGTGCCCGGTGAACTCCGGCCAGTAGGACGTGACCGTGCGGTCCAGGTCCAGTACGCCGTCCTGCACCAGCAGGGCGACCACCAGGTGTGCGGCGCCCTTGGTGACCGAGTAGACGGAGCCGAGGGTGTCGCCGTCGGTGTGCTCGCCCGACCAGAGGTCCACCACCCGGCGGCCGTGGTGGTGGACCACCAGCTGCGCCTCGGGGGAGTGGGCCTCGCCCGCGACGAAGGCCGCGAGTTCGTCGCGTACCGGCTCCCAGCCCACCGCCACCGTGCCCCGTACTGCCGTGCTCATGCCCTGAACCCCTGTCGCCCGATGAGGTGCCGCCGCCCTTGCGTGGACCGTACATCCGGAACGGGCGGTGCGCCGGGGGGAGTTCCGTCCGGGGCCGCCACGGAACGGGAATGTCCGGATCCGGACCCTGCGCGGCCGAACGGGTGAATGCGGCGGAGGTGCAGTTCCGGCCCGGGCGACGGGCCGTTGTCCCGGGTATGACGGCTCCCTCGCGCCTGCGCCTCGCCCTGCTGACCACCGCCGCCGCCACGGCCCTGCTCGCCGCGGCCGGCACCTCGGCCGGGACGGCCACGGCCGCGCCGCCGGACCCGTACACCCAGGACCCCTCGGGCGGTGACAAGTCGATGCGCTCGGTGCTGAGCGAGGACGGCCACCAGCGGCTGGAGGGGCAGTTCCGCTTCCACCCCGGGCTGGTCTACAAGAACAAGCCGCAGGGCGAGTGGGGCGCCGAGACGATGGACCCGGCCACCATGGCCTACGCGCCGCGGTTCGAGTTCGCGTACAAGGTCTACAGCGGCCGGCTGCTGGGCAAGCAGCTCACCACCCAGAAGGGCAAGCACGACGTCACCCTCGACGCGGAGATCGTCCCGGAGGGGGACCGGCGGGCCCCGGTCGCGCAGTTCCACGAGGCCCGGGCGGGCCGGCACCACACCCTGCGCGAGACCCACGCCGCCGGCAAGCGGATCGCCTGCGACTCGGGGAAGTACCAGGTGCGTTGGGCGGTCACCCGGACCGGCCCGGCGGGCGGCACGGTCACCGTCCGCGGCACGCTGCACTGGGACGCGAGCTGCACACAGCTGCGGGACGCGCTCCAGGGCGCGCGGTAGCGGGAGGAGGGGGGTGCCCGCGGGCGCCTTGTGGGCGCGGGGCGGGCGGGGCCGGGGGCATCGGGTCGACGCCGCGGCCGGCCGGTGTGCTGCGGGGCGGGCCGGTCAGCCGCGGGAGGCTGCGCGGGCCTTCTCGGCGATGTCCTCGAGGACGGCCTTCGGGTCGGCGTCCGGTGCCACGGCACGGCCGATGTTGCGCTTGATGGTGTCGCTGACCGCCAGCCAGGACGGTGAGTTCACCGGGTAGAGCTGGGCGCCCCGTAGCGCGGTCAGGAACTGCGCGTCCGTGCTGTCGGCCCCGGCCAGCTTCGAGGCGGAGGTGGCGCTGGTGGTGGAGGGCAGCAGGTCGTAACGCCGGGCGAACTCACTGAGGTTCGCGTCCTCGTAGACGAAGTCGAGGAAGCTGCCGATGCGTTCGCCGTTGCCGTTCTTCTTGAAGGCCATCATCCAGTCGGCGACGCCCATCGTCGGCGGGGTCTCGCCGGAGGAGGCCACCCAGTCGGCGACCGGCATCGGGACGCTGCCCACCTGGATGCCGCGGCGGCCGGCCTCGTGGGAGAGCGAGGGGTAGCCGTTGAGCATGCCGACCTCGCCGCGCAGGAACGCGTCGAAGGCGTCCTGCCGGTTGACCGAGGCGGGCGGCCGGGGGCCGGTCAGACCGGGGGTGACCAGGTTGTCGCGCAGCCAGCGGAAGGTCTGGATGTTGGGCTCGGAGGCGATGCTGTAGCCGCCGCTGCTGTCCGCCCAGCCACCGCCGTTGGCCAGCTCCCAGATCATGGACTCGGCGTGGGCCTCCTCGGGGCCCAGCGGCAGCGCGTACGGGACCGGCACGCCCTCGCGCTTGAGCGCCTTGGCCGCGGTCTTGAGCTCGGACCAGGTCTTCGGCGGCTCGATGCCGGCCTTCGCGAACAGCTTCTTGTTGTAGAAGAGCAGCCGGCTGCTGGCCACGAACGGCAGGCCGTACATCGTGCTGCCGATCGAGCCGGCCTCGGCCAGCGGGGGCAGGAAGTTCGCCTCGGCGGACACCGACAGCAGCTCGCTGGCGTCGTAGAGCTCGCCCTGCACGGCGAAGTCCGAGTACGCGCCCATCAGCGCCATGTCCGGCGCGTGGCCGTCCTTGACCATCTTGGTGACCTCGCGGTCCACGTCGGTCCAGGGCAGCAGGGTGACCTGGACGGTGGTGTCCGGGTGCTGCGCGTGGTACGCGGCGGTGATCTTGTCCCAGTACGCCTTGGCGCTGGTGGCCGGGGTGTCGCCGTATTCGGCGGCGACGAGCCGGAGGGTGTCGCCACCGTCCCCGGATCCGGCGGACGTGCCGCAGCCGGTGAGTGTCGTGCCGAGCAGGCCGAGGGCCGCCGCCGTCACGGCGGCGCCGAAGAATCTTCGTCGCACGGTCGATGTCCCCTGAATTTCTTTCCGGTTCGGAGGCTGCTTTTGGGCAGCTCTGTGTCGCTCAGGGTTGCCGTGTCCCGCGGTGGCCCGTTGCGCCGGAATTCTCTCCCGGGAATCAGGGGATGGCTGCTTTTGGGCGGCAGGTGTGGGCAATGCTCCAACCACCGGAATTGCGGCTGGTGTTTTCCGATATGTGATCGGCATTCCCGACGCGCGTAGACCGTCCAGCAGGTGAGAACGGCCGGGAACGAGGGCGTCGAGGGTCAGCCCTGGGCGCCGGCGTACGGGTCGGGTTCGCCGGTCTCCGGATTCAGCCCGGCCAGCCAGCGGCGCTGCGCCTCGCGCCAGTTCACGAAGGACTGCGGGCGTTCGCTGTCCCAGAAGACGAGACTGACGGGATTGACGTCGAATTCGTCGGCGAAGAGGCGGCGCAGGAACTCGGCCATGCCGTACGGATAGAGGGCGAACTCCTCGGCGGTGTGCCGGCCGCACACCAGGACCGGCCAGCGGTCCGGGTCCGGGTCCTCGGTGTGCCAGCACAGTATGTCCGCGCCCGCGGTGACGCCCCAGGCGAGGATGTGCTCGGGCGCCGACTCGAAGGCGGCCCGGCCGCCGACCGCGGACCAGGCGGTGCGGGCGTTGGCGGTCTCCTCGGCCATCTGGTCCGGGTCCCACTGGGGGCCCTGCTTGGCGAGCGGCAGCAGGATGTTGGCCTCGCCGTTGATGCCGCCGGCGCCGAAGCGGTGCATGAAGGCGACGTAGTCGGCCGGGAAGCGGGTGCCCCAGGTGGCCTCGGCGGCCCGCCAGTCGATCTCCTCGTCGGCGCCGTGGGTGGCGGGCATGATCCGCTCCAGCGCGTCGACCTGCGCGTTGCCCGTCATGACCACTCCCCGCACGCCGCCCGACCCAACCGCGCCAACTTACCGTGCCCGCCCCCTCCCCCACACCGCCCCACCGGCCCCGCCGGCCGCCCGACCCGCTCCGCTAGCGGGTGATCGTCACCACCGTGCCCCGCCGGAGGCCCCAGGCGGTGAGGCGGCCCGCCTCGGCCTCGAGGACGTGCCGGGAGCGGAGGCGCGGCAGGCCGAGCCGGCCGGGCGGCATCGTCCGGACGGCCAGCACCCGCAGGCTCCCGTCCAGGTACGCCACGTCGATGGGGAAGCGCATCCGGAAGGTGTGCACGCTCCCCGCCGGCGTCAGCAGCAGCGCCCCCTCGATCCCCGACCGCCCCAGCAGCCCCCGCGTCCGCGCCCGGTAGGAGGCCGCGACCTCCAGCGGCACCTCGCCCGCCGGCGCGCCCAGCGTCCCCGCCCCGTCCTGCCACTTCCGCCCCATCGACCCCTCCTCGTCCCGCCACCCTCGCCCCAGCGGCCCCGCGAGGACCGGTGGGCCCCCGGGCCCATGACCGTGCCCCGTCAGCATCCCTAGGGTCGGGGGGTGAGCGGAAGACTGCTGGACTCTCTCCTCGCCGCCGCGCCGGCCGCGGGCTACGGCGCCGGGGCCGGCCGGCTGCTTCCCCGGATGGCCTACCGGCTGGCGGTGGAGCCGGGCGAGCCGTGGCGGTCGGACTGCCCGCAGGGCCACCCCCTGCCCGGCTGGTTCGGCACCGCCCGCTGCCAGGGCCGCCCCTACGGCCCGGGCCCCCGCCGCACCGCCGTCCTGACCGCCGTCGTCTGCGCCCTGCTCGCCGGGGCCGCCGGGGCCGTGCCCGAGGCCGCCGTCTGGGCGCTGCTGGCCCCCTGCGCGGTGCTGCTGGCGCTGGTGGACCGGGCCGTGCACCGGCTGCCGGACGTCCTGACCCTGCCGCTCGGCGCCGCGGCCGTGGCCCTGCTGGGCGCCGCCGCGCTGCTGCCCGGGGCCGCCGGGTCGTGGCGGGGCGCGCTGCTGGGCGGCCTCCTCCTCGGAGCGGGGTACCTGACGCTGTTCCTGGTCCACCCGGAGGGCATGGGCTTCGGGGACGTCAAGCTGGCGCTCCCGCTGGGGGTCGCTCTTGGGTGGTACGGGTGGGGGGTACTGCTCGCCGGGGCCTTCCTCGGCTTCCTCTACGGCGCCCTGTACGGCCTCGCCCTTGTCCTGCGCGGCCGGGCGGGCCGCCGGACCGCGCTGCCCTTCGGTCCCTTCATGGCCGCCGGGGCCTTCACCGCGCTGTTCCTGGGCGGTCTCGGAGCGTAGTCGTGGCGCGCCGGTGCACGCAGGACGCTTTACGAAGGGTTATGGTGGAACCCCCCCCTCGGGCCGGTCCGTATCCCCCCCACGGACCGGCCCGTTTTTTCTTTTCCGGTGCCGCGGGCCGCCGGGCCCCCGCCACCGTCCCGCCGTGTCCCGGGAAACCGCAGCTCAGCGGCCGAGGGCAGCGGGAGCAGGGGAGGGCCCCCGGACCGGCTCAGCCGCGCTGGGCCCAGATGTTCGTCCCCGGCGTCGAGACCGCGTACGAGTCGATCTCCTTCAGTTCCTCCTCGGACAGCGCGGCGCCGCTCAGCGCGGCGATGTTCTCCTCGAGCTGCGGGACGCTGGACGCACCGATCAGCGCCGAGGTCATCCGCTCGTCCCGCAGCACCCAGTTCAGCGCCAGCTGGGCCAGCGACTGGCCGCGGCGGGCGGCGATGTCGTTGAGGCCGTTCAGGCGGCGGGTGACCTCGTCGGAGAGCAGGTCCGGGTCGAGGGACTTGCCCTGGGTGGCGCGGGAGCCGGCCGGGATGCCCTTGAGGTACTTGCCGGTCAGCATGCCCTGGGCCAGCGGCGCGAAGGAGATGCAGCCCATGCCCGCCTCCTCGAGGGTGTCGAGCAGGCCGTCCTCCTCCGTCCAGCGGTTGATCATGGAGTAGGAGGGCTGGTGGATCAGCGCCCGGACGCCCATCTCGCCCAGGATCCGGGCCGCCTCGCGGGTCTGCTCGGCTGTATAGGAGGAGACGCCGACGTAGAGCGCCTTGCCCTGCTGGACCGCGGAGGCCAGCGCGCCCATGGTCTCCTCGAGCGGGGTCTCCGGGTCGAAGCGGTGCGAGTAGAAGATGTCGACGTGGTCCAGGCCCATCCGCTCCAGCGAGGCGTCGAGGGAGTTCAGCAGGTACTTGCGGCTGCCCCACTCGCCGTATGGGCCGGGGTGCATGAAGTACCCGGCCTTGGTGGAGACCACCAGCTCGTGGCGGTGGGCGGCGAAGTCCTGGGCGAAGATCTTGCCGAAGTTCAGCTCCGCCGAACCGGGCGGCGGACCGTAGTTGTTCGCCAGGTCGAAGTGGGTCACGCCCAGGTCGAAGGCCCGGCGCAGGATCGCGCGCTGGGACTCCAGGGCCCGGTCGTCGCCGAAGTTGTGCCAGAGGCCGAGGGAGATGGCGGGGAGCTTGAGGCCGCTGCGGCCGGTGCGCCGGTACTCCATGGAGTCGTAGCGGGAGGCCTGCGCCCGATAGGGATTGTTATCAGTCACGTTGTCCTCCCTATCACGGACTTGTGACGTCCCGGGTTGGGCCGCCCGTCCGTACGCGCAGTAATGTGGCGCAGTCGGGGGACAGCGATTCGCACGGGGGCAAAGCACGGAGGGGCTGGAAGAACGTGAATCTGCGCGACCTGGTGTACGGGCTCTACGCACGCCGAGTGGAAGGCCGCCTGGATCACGCTGCGGTGCCCAAGCACATCGGCGTCATCCTCGACGGCAACCGGCGCTGGGCCAAGGCCTACGGCGGCAGTCCGGAGCAGGGCCACCAGGCGGGTGCGGACAAGATCTCCGAGCTCCTGGGCTGGTGCGAGGAGACCGACGTCGAGGTCGTCACGCTCTGGATGCTCTCCACGGACAACCTCGACCGCCCCGAGGTGGAACTCCGCCCCCTGCTGAACATCATCGAGAACACCGTCCGGGGCCTGGCCGCGGACGGCCGCTGGCGGGTCCACCACGTCGGCAACCTCGACATCCTCCCCTCCGGCACGCAGTCCGTGCTCAAGGAGGCCATGGAGGACACCCGCACCGTCGACGGCATACTCGTCAACGTCGCGGTCGGTTACGGCGGCCGGCAGGAGATCGCGGACGCGGTCCGCTCGCTGCTCCTGGAGCACTCCCAGAAGGGCACCTCCGTCGAGGAGCTGGCCGAGGTCATCACCATCGACCACATCTCCGAGCACCTCTACACGCGCGGCCAGCCCGACCCGGACCTGGTGATCCGCACCAGTGGCGAGCAGCGCCTCTCCGGCTTCATGCTGTGGCAGAGCGCCCACTCCGAGTACTACTTCTGCGAAGTCTTCTGGCCGGCCTTCCGCAAGGTCGACTTCCTGCGCGCGCTGCGCGACTACGCGGCCCGGCACCGGCGGTACGGCACCTGACGGGTTCCGGCCCGGCGCCACGCCGGTCACCTGCCCTTTCCCCCTGAGGCCTTCACCAGGACTTCACTCCGCGTCCGTCATATGCCATGGCATGGCCGAGGGTGTTCGAGGGAATATTCCTGGCAGGTCGACGCCCGATCCACGGGTGTCGAGTCCTCAGCGGACGGCACCCCGCCGTTCGCCCGGGAGGCCCTTTGCACCAGGACGCGCGTGCGGACCGCACGTACGAAGCGGAGGGCCGGTACTCGGCCCTGGCATTGCGGCCGATGACCGGTCCGGTCTTCATGGCCCGACCTCACTCGAGGGGGTACGTCCTTCCGTGGTGACCAGCACAAAGCGCCGCACGCCCGACAGGCGCACCTACGTTCTCGACACCAGCGTCCTGCTGGCCGATCCGCACGCCTTCAACCGCTTCGAGGAGCACGAGGTCGTGCTCCCCATCGTGGTGATCACGGAGCTGGAGGCCAAGAGGCACCACCCCGAACTCGGCTACTTCGCCCGGCAGGCGCTGCGCCTGCTGGACGACTTCCGGGTCCGGTACGGCCGCCTCGACGCCCCCATCCCGCTCGGTGACCTCGGCGGCTCGCTCCGTGTCGAGCTCAACCACTCCGATCCGGGCGTACTGCCCGCGGGCTTCAGGCTGGGGGACAACGACTCGCGGATCCTCGCGGTCGCCCGCAACCTGCAGGCCGAGGGATACGACGTCACGGTCGTGTCGAAGGACCTTCCGCTGCGCATCAAGGCCTCGTCGGTGGGGCTGCTCGCCGAGGAGTACCGCGCCGAGCTCGCCATCACCGACGCGGGCTGGACCGGCATGAGCGAGCTCGCGCTCTCCGGCGAACAGGTCGACCTCCTCTTCTCCGAGGAGCGGCTGTACGTCCCGGAGGCCGCCGAACTGCCGGTGCACACCGGACTGGTCCTCCAGTCCGAGCGGGGCAAGGCCCTGGGCCGCGTCACCGCGGACGGCCAGGTGAAACTGGTCCGCGGCGACCGGGAGGCCTTCGGCATCCACGGCCGCAGCGCGGAGCAGCGGATCGCCCTGGACCTGCTCCTCGACCCGGAGGTCGGGATCATCTCGATGGGCGGCCGGGCCGGTACCGGCAAGTCCGCGCTGGCGCTGTGCGCCGGCCTGGAGGCCGTCCTGGAGCGCCGCCAGCACCAGAAGGTGATGGTCTTCCGGCCGCTGTACGCGGTGGGCGGGCAGGAGCTGGGCTACCTGCCGGGCTCCGAGGCCGAGAAGATGAGCCCCTGGGCGCAGGCGGTCTTCGACACGCTCTCGGCGGTGGCCGGGCGCGAGGTGATCGAGGAAGTGCTCCAGCGCGGGATGCTCGAGGTGCTGCCGCTCACCCACATCCGGGGCCGCTCGCTGCACGACGCCTTCGTGATCGTGGACGAGGCGCAGTCCCTGGAGCGGAACGTCCTCCTGACGGTCCTGTCCCGGATCGGGGCGAACTCCCGGGTCGTACTCACCCATGACGTGGCACAGCGGGACAATCTGCGCGTGGGCCGGTACGACGGAGTCGTCGCGGTGGTCGAGAAGTTGAAGGGGCATCCGCTCTTCGCGCACATCACCCTCAACCGCTCGGAGCGGTCGCCGATCGCGGCCCTGGTGACGGAGATGCTGGAGACGATCTGACCGCAAAGGGGTAAAGCGGACAGTCGAGTTGGCGCCGCCCGGCAAGGCAGAGGAGCCTAGCCGGGCGGCGTCGTGCCGCACAGGGGATTTCCCAAACCTACGACCCCGTAAGCGGTGTGAGCTTTCACACGCAACGGAGAATTGCCTTGCGGCGTCAACCTCCGGCAGAGTCTTGCTTCCGTCAGGCCCCGCATACGGCACACGTGTACCTCCACCGAGGCGCACACGCAGTACCGCTAACTCCACAGACGACGCCGTATGCCGCCCGGAAGCACCACGCGGCACTCCTCTCAGGGGAGTTGTCCACGGGCCCGCACCTCCAAGTGACCGATGGCAAGTGGAGGTCAGCGCCAGGGGCACTCTTGCGTTCGCCCGGTCACCCGTGAGCGCTGCTGGAAGGAAACCGTGTGAGCCGGATCTCGGTCCGGGGATTCGCAGTGGCCTCGGCCACCGCGGTCACCACCGTCGGTGCAGTCGTCGGCGTCGCCGCCGGCGACCCGGGCGCCTCGAACGACCTCGAGACGACCGCCGCCGGGACGACTCTCCTCACTGACATCCCGGTCGGCGAGCAGGCCCAGGTCCAGACCGCGTCCGTGACGCAGCAGGCCGACGCCCTCGCCTCCGCGGCCGACGCGGACGCGAAGAAGTCCGCCGAGGAGACCGCGCGCCTCCAGGCCGCCAAGGACGCCAAGGCGAAGAAGGAAGCCGCCGAGGCCAAGGCCAAGGCCGAGCGCGAGGCCAAGGAAGTGGCCAGCCGCTCCGCCACCCGCGACCCCGACTCCTTCACGCCGCAGAGCTCGTACTCGGTCTCCGAGGTCAAGGCGATGGCCCGCCAGATCGTCGGCGCCGGCCAGTTCCAGTGCTTCAGCAACATCGTGAACCACGAGTCCACCTGGAACTACCGCGCGGTCAACGCCAGCTCGGGTGCCTACGGCCTCGTCCAGGCGCTTCCGGGTTCCAAGATGTCCTCGGCCGGTGCCGACTGGCGCACCAACCCCGCGACGCAGATCAAGTGGGGCCTGAACTACATGAACGTCCGCTACGGCAGCCCGTGCGACGCGTGGAGCTTCTGGCAGGCCAACCACTACTACTAGGCCGGCCCGGCGCCGACCTCCTCGAGGGAGCGCCCACCCCTGCTCGGCGAAGCCCCGCACCGTCCTTCGGTGCGGGGCCTTTCGCGTGTACGGTCGAGCGAGTGCGCGTCCGGGTGGGGGAAGGGAACGAGATGTCGAAGAAGCCTGGCTGGCTCCGCCGGCTCGGCCACGGTCTGGACCGGGTCGAGGCGGTGCTCGACGAACGCCGGGCCGAGGTGGAGGCCGAGACCGCGCAGCCCGAGCCGGCTCCGGCACCCGCCGCCCCGCCGCCGGACGCCGCCCCCCACCCGCAGGGTCCCCGGCCCGAGCCGGCCAGCGTGGTGCCCTGGGGCGTGCGGGTGGCCGCCGAGGCGAGCTGGCGGCTGCTGCTGGTGGCCGCGATGCTCTGGGTCGTGATGCGGGTGATCAGCGAAGTCCGGCTGGTGGTGCTCGCCTTCACCGCCGCGCTGCTGGTGACCGCGCTGCTCCAGCCCTTCGTCGTCCGGCTGCGGCGGCTCGGGGTGCCCCGGGGGCTGGCCACCGCGATCACCGCCGTCTCCGGCTTCGTGATCCTGGGGCTGGTGGGCTGGTTCGTGGTCTGGCAGGTCATGGAGAACCTGGACGACCTCTCCGACCGGGTCCGGGACGGCATCGACGAGCTGAAGCGGTGGGCGCTGGACAGTCCCTTCCACGTCACCGAGAAGCAGATCAACGACATCGCGAAGAACCTCCAGCAGACCATCACCACCAACACCGACGAGATCACCTCGGCCGGGCTCCAGGGTGTGACGGTGATGGTGGAGGTGCTGACCGGCATCCTGCTGATGATGTTCTCCACCCTCTTCCTGCTCTACGACGGCAAGAAGATCTGGGAGTGGACCCTCGGCCTGATGCCGGCCATCGCCCGCCCCGGGGTGGCCGGCGCCGGCCCCCGCGCCTGGCGCACGCTGACCGCCTACGTCCGCGGCACGGTCATCGTCGCCCTGATCGACGCCATCTTCATCGGCCTGGGCATCTACTTCCTGGACGTGCCGATGGCCGTCCCGCTGGCCGTGTTCATCTTCCTGTTCGCCTTCATCCCGCTGGTGGGCGCGGTGGTCTCGGGCGCGCTGGCGGTGGTGGTGGCGCTGGTGACCCAGGGCCCCGGCACCGCGCTGGCCGTACTGATCGTCGTACTGGCCGTGCAGCAGATCGAGGGCCACGTCCTCCAGCCGTTCATCCTGGGCCGGGCGGTACGGGTGCACCCGCTGGCCGTTGTGCTCTCGGTGGCCGCGGGTGGGATGATCGCCGGGATCGGGGGCGCGGTGGTCGCGGTCCCGCTGGTGGCGGTCACCAACACGGTGGTGGTCTACCTGCGGGCGTACTCCCGGGAGCACGAGCTGCGGATCGGACCGGGCCCGCACGGCGCCACGGCGGTGGCCGCGGCTCCGGCCGGTCAGGGGGAACCGAACGGTGATATCCGAGCCTGAGCTCGACGACTTCGAGCCGCCGGCGGGCGAGCGCCCGCTCCGGTACGAGGACCCCGCGGACCCGCCGCCCGCGGCCCGGCCGCGGCGCCCGCGGGGCCCCTGGGTGTGGGCGCTGGCCGGCGCGGTGCTGGCCTCGGCCGGCTGGGCCGGCGCCCTCTACGCGACCGGCTACGGCCGGGACGAGGGCAAGCCGCCGCTGGCGTACCGGGTCCCGGGGGACCTCTGCGAGGAGGTCAAGGCCGCGGCGCTGCTGCGGGCCTTCGGGCGCCCGATGGACGGCACCAACCACTTCGACGTGCAGCACCCCGCCGTGGACTGGTACTCCTGCGTCGGGCAGGCGCAGGGCAAGGAGACCAAGGGCTGGTTCGCGGCGTACGAGTACGACTTCACCCTCGCCGTGCACAAGGAGACGGATCCGCGGCCGGAGCTGGACGCGGACGCGGACCGCAGCTTCTGGGGCGCCGGTGAGCCGATGAAGCGGGAGGAGGTCCCGGGCCTGGGGGAGTACGCGGTCATGCTGACCGGCTCCGACGAGGGCAACCCCGAGCTGCGGGTGGTCGACGGCGGCGCGGTCTTCACCGTGCGGGCGAGCGTGAACTGGTCCTGGAACGGCGACAAGGAGCCCCAGGAGGAGCACCCGGCCGACAGCATCGACACCACCGCCCTGCAGGCAGCGATGATCGAGGACCTGCGCTCCCTGATGGCCGGCCTGCGGAAGAAGTAGCCGGGAACGGCGGAACCCCCGGCCCGCGGAGGCGGGCCGGGGGTTCACGTCCGGTGCGGGGCACTACTCGGCGAGTACGGCCTCCGCGTCGAGGGTGACGCCGACGGCCTGGATCACCGAGGCGACCTTGACGGCCTCCTGGACCGTCTCGCGGTCCACGCCCGCCTTGCGCAGCACCTGCTCGTGCGAGTCGAGGCACTGGCCGCAGCCGTTGATCGCGGAGACTGCGAGGGACCAGAGCTCGAAGTCGACCTTCTCCACGCCCGGGTTGCCGATGACGTTCATCCGCAGACCGGCCCGCATCGTGCCGTACTCCGGGTCGGAGAGCAGGTGGCGGGTGCGGTAGAAGACGTTGTTCATCGCCATGATCGCGGCGGCGGACTTGGCGGCGGCGTAGGCTTCGGGCGACAGCTTCGCCTTGGCCTCCGGCTCCAGCTCGCGCAGCACCCGCGGGGAGCGGGCGGCGATGGCGCAGGACAGCACCGCGCCCCAGAGCTGCTGCTCGGTGAGCAGGTCCTGGTTGCCGATGACCGAGCCGAGGTTCAGCTTCAGGTCCTTGGCGAAGTCCGGTATGGCGGACTTGAGCTCATCGAGCGCCATGCTCACTCACCGGCCAGGAGGGCGCCGGCGTCCAGGGTGTCCTCGCCCTTGGTCCAGTTGCAGGGGCACAGCTCGTCGGTCTGCAGGGCGTCGAGGACCCGCAGGACCTCCTTGGGGTTACGGCCCACGGAACCGGCGGTCACCATCGAGAACTGGATCTCGTTGTTCTGGTCGACGATGAAGACGGCGCGCTGCGCGAAGCCGTCGGCGCCCTGCACGCCGCAGTCCTTCATCAGCTCGTGCTTGGAGTCGGCCAGCATCGGGAAGGGCAGGTCACGCAGGTCGGCGTGGTCCTTGCGCCAGGCGTGGTGGACGAACTCGGAGTCGCCGGAGACGCCGAGGATCTGGGCGTCGCGGTCCAGGAACTCGTCGTTGAGCTTGCCGAAGGCGGCGATCTCGGTCGGGCAGACGAAGGTGAAGTCCTTCGGCCAGAAGAACACCACGCGCCACTTGCCCTCGTAGGTCTTGTGGTCGATCTGCGCGAACTCCTTGCCGGCCTCGAGGGAGACGCAGGCGGTCAGATCGTAGGTGGGGAACTTGTCACCGACAGTGAGCACAGATACTCCTGGAGCTGTGGAAAGGAACCCTTTTGGGGGCTTTCCTGAGGGGTTGGACTGTCTCACATGCTGGCACAGCCAGCATTGATTGCGGAAATAGCTAAGCTCGTTCCCTGTGATCGGAGGTACCTATCAGTGGCCGTGGGTAATAAGGGACAGAAGCAGCCGACCCTGGCGCAGCTGCGCGCCTTCGCGGCGGTGGCGGAGCACCTGCACTTCCGCGACGCCGCCGCGGCGATCGGAATGAGCCAGCCGGCCCTCTCCGGCGCGGTCTCCGCACTGGAGGAGGCGCTGGGGGTGCGGCTGCTGGAGCGCACCACCCGCAAGGTGCTGCTCTCGCCGGCCGGCGAGCGGATCGCCGCCCGGGCCCGGGCCGTACTGGACGCGGTCGGGGCGCTCACCGAGGAGGCGGAGGCGGTCCGCGCGCCCTTCACGGGCCTCCTGCGGCTGGGGGTGATCCCGACCGTGGCGCCGTACCTGCTGCCGACCGTGCTCTCGCTGATCCACCGGCGCTTCCCGCGGCTCGACCTCCAGGTCCACGAGGAGCAGACCTCCTCGCTGCTGGACGGGCTGGCGGTCGGCCGGCTGGACCTGCTGCTGCTCGCGGTCCCGCTGGGCGTCCCCGGGGTGACCGAACTCCCCGTCTTCGAGGAGGACTTCGTCCTGGTCGCGCCGCGCGACCACCCGCTCGCCGGGCGCCGGGACATCCCCCGCGAGGAGCTGCGGGAGCTGCACCTGCTGCTGCTGGACGAGGGCCACTGCCTGCGTGACCAGGCCCTGGACATCTGCCGGGAGGCCGGCCGCACCGAGGGGGCGGACGTCACCACCACCGCGGCCGGCCTCTCCACCCTCGTACAACTGGTCGCCGGGGGACTGGGGGTGACGCTGTTGCCGCGCACCGCGCTGCGGCTGGAGACCACCCGGAACGAACACCTGGCCACCGGCTACTTCGCCGAGCCCGCGCCGATGCGCCGGATCGCCCTGGCGATGCGCACCGGCAGCGCCCGGCAGGAGGAGTTCGGCGCCCTGGCGGCCGCGCTGCGCGAGGCGGTCCGGCCGCTGCCGGTCTGGCCGACCGACTGACCGCGCCCACCCGGCCGCCACGACCGGATGGGGTGGCCGCGTGCCGTACCCGCGCCCGGTCGCGCCCGGGGACGCGGACGGCCCGCGGAGCGGTGGGCTCCACGGGCCGTACGGGACCGGCGTACCGGGCGGCTACTCGGTGCGCAGGCCGTCCGGGCGCATCAGCCGCAGCAGCGGCGGCAGGCTGAGCGCGGTCACCAGCAGCACCACGCCCGCGCCGATCCCGGCCATGCCGGCCACCGACGTCCAGTCCACCGAGACCGGGACGGCGGTCATCCGCATCAGGACGGCGCCCAGGGCCAGGCCGGTGGCGGTGGCGAGGGCCAGGCCCAGGCCGATCGGCAGCGCCGTCTGCCAGAACACCGACAGCGTCAGGGTGCCGCGCCGGGTGCCGAAGGCGACCAGGGCCGACAGCAGCTTCTTGCGCTCGCGCAACTGCTCCAGCTGGGAGACCAGCATGCTCGCGCCGATCAGCAGCAGGACCAGCACCGCGCCGATGTAGAGACCGGTCCGGATGCTCGCGAAGCGGTTGCTCTGCTCGGTGCTCTTCAGGGTCATGACGGTGGCCAGCGGGTCGGCCTTGAAGGCCGAGGTGCGGGCCCGCTCCACCGCGTCCGGCGCGGCCGGGTCGAGCTGGAGGTACACGGAGGTGTACCCGGAGACCGCCGAGCCCTTGGGCGCCGCGGCCGGGGTGGCCAGGATGCCGCCGCGCTTGGTGCCGCCCGGGTCGGGCCGGCTGGTCGCGGTGCGCAGCCCCTTCGGCACGGTCCAGGCCACCGGCCCGGCGGTGTCGTTGCCGCCCACCAGCAGCTGGGTGCCCGGCTTGGACAGGGCGCGGGCGTTCGGGTCGTCGTACCCGCCCTGCAGGAGGAAGGTGTCGCCGTCCTTGCAGGAGGGCAGATCGGCGATCTCGCGCAGGGACGCGCAGCCGGCGACGGTCAGTTCGGTCGTCTTGTCCGGGTCCTTCCGGGCGGCCGCGGTGGTGGTGGTCAGCGGGGTGACCCGGGAGACGCCCGGGGTCGTCCGCAGCTTCTCCGAGACGGTGTCGGCCTGCTGGAGGATGCCGGTGTCGGACTGGCCGCCCCGGATCCACACCGACAGGGCGGCGCGGGCCGGGTCCTGGCCGGTGCGCCTGGTGTAGTCGCCCTCGACGCCCGCGAAGAGCATCTGGAGGGCGATGGCCCCGGCCACCGCGACGGCGATGCCGTTGACCAGCCGGGCGGCGGTGCCGCTGCTGAGCTGGAGCCGGCGGACCGCCAGCTGCCAGGAGACCCCGCCGCCGGAGAGCCGGGCGACGACCGCCTCCACGAGCCAGGGGAGGATCGCGGTGACGCCCACCAGCAGCAGCACCACCCCGCCGATGACCTGCCACTGGTTGAAGTCGCCGCTCTCGCGGCCGCGGCCCATCAGCGGGGCCAGCAGCCCGAGTCCGGCCACCGGGAGCACCAGCCGCCACCAGATGCGGCGGCGGGCGGGCTTCGCGGTGCGCACCACGCCGAGCGGTTCGATCACCACGCCCCGCAGGGTGAGCAGGGTGACCGCGACGGCCGCCGCGGGCACCGCGAGCACCACCAGGGCCGCCAGCCAGGGCGTCGGCGTGAGGTCGGCCGGGAAGACGCTGCGGTCCATGACGGTGAAGTGGCCGGCGAACTGCCGTACCGCGTAGAAGAGTCCGGCGCCCAGCGCGAGGCCGGCCACGGCCCCGGCCAGCGCCTCGCCGGCCGCGATCCGCCGGGTCATCCGGGCGTCGGCGCCGACCAGGCGCAGGGCGGCCAGCCGCCGGTCGCGGCGCTCGCCGCCGAAGCGGACGGCGGCGGCGACGAAGACGGCCACCGGCATCAGCAGGGCCACGAAGACCATGACCAGCAGCAGCATCAGGACCGGGTCGAGCCGTTCGGGCCTGACGTCGTTGGCGAAGCCGGTGATGCGCTTGACGGAGCTGTCGTCGCGCAGGGTGTCGGAGCCCATGTAGAAGGCGAGTTCGCCGGGGCCGATCAGCCCCTCGTCGCCGATGGTCTGGGTGACCGGGCCGTCCAGCCGCTCGCGCAGCAGCTTGCCCTCGGGCGAGCCGAGCAGGTCCTTCAGGGCGGGGGAGACGGCCAGTTCGCCGGGGCCCGGGAACTTCTTCAGGCCGGGCGGCAGCGGGGCGTCCGGGCCCTCGGGCCGCAGCTGGCCGCCGTACAGGTCCTCGCCGTGGAAGGAGGTCTGCACCTCGGCGAAGAGCAGGGTGCCGGGGCCGGCCTTCTCCGCGGTGGGTGCGGTCCAGGTGCTGCGGGCGTCCGAGCGCTGGTCGCGGGCGGCCAGCGCCCCGGGCAGCGCGGTGGTGAGCAGCAGCAGGGCCACGCCGAGGCCCACCCCGACCCCCGTGAGCAGGGTGCGGGTCCAGCCCTCCCGGCCGCCGCCGAGGGCGAACTTGGCGCCCATGCGGAGGTCCTGGAGCCAGGTCCCCACGGAGGCGCGGGGGCGTGCGGAACTCATATGGCCCGCTCCATGTCACGGGACTTGCCGTCGCGGACCACGATCTCGCGGTCGGAGTAGGCCGCGACCCGGGTCTCGTGGGTGACCAGCACGACCGCGGCGTTGGTGGCCCGGGCGGCCTCGGTGAGCAGCTGCATCACGCGCTCGCCGTTGAGGGAGTCCAGGGCGCCGGTGGGCTCGTCGGCGAAGAGCACGCGGGGGGAGGTGACCAGCGAGCGGGCCACGGCCACGCGCTGGCCCTGACCGCCGGAGACCTCGCCGGGCCGCTTGCCGGCCAGGTCCTGGACCTCGAGCTTGGCCATCCACTCCAGTGCGGCGGCCTCGGCCGGCTTGCGCTTGGCGCCGTTGAGGCGGAGCGGCAGGGCGACGTTCTCCACGCAGGTCAGCTCGGGCACGAGCTGGCCGAACTGGAAGACGAAGCCGAACTCGGAGCGGCGCAGGGCGCTGCGCTCGGCGTCGCTCATGCCGGTCAGCTCCCGGCCCTGGTAGGTGATGGAGCCCGAGTCGGGGGTCACGATCCCGGCCAGGCAGTGCAGCAGGGTCGACTTGCCGGAGCCCGAGGGCCCCATGATGGCGACGACCTCGCCCGGGTGGATGGAGAACTCCGCGCCGTCGAGGGCGGCGGTTGGGCCGTACGCCTTGCGCAGGGCGGTGGCGGCCAGCAGTGAGCCGGCCGGGTGGGTCTGGGGGAGGCTCATCGGCGTACTTCCTGGGCGAGCTGGTCGAGGCGGGCGGTGGTGAGCTCCAGCCAGCGCAGATCGGCTTCGAGGTGGAACAGGGCGTGGTCGCACACCAGCTGGTCGGCGAGGTCGCCCTTGCGCTTGCGGGTGGTGAGGATGCGCATCAGGCGCAGGTGCTCGGCGCGCTGGGTGTCCAGCAGGTCGGCGGCGCTGCGGCCGGTGAGCAGCGCGAGCACGACCTTGGTGTACAGGGTGGACTGGAGGTAGGGCTCGGGCTTCTCCGGCTGGGCCAGCCAGGCCTCGACGTCGGTGATGCCGGCGTCGGTGATCGCGTACCGCTTGCGGTCCGGGCCGCCGCCGCTCTCTATGCCGTCGACCTCGACCAGGCCGTTCTTCAGCAGGCGGGACATGGTCGAGTAGACCTGGCCGTAGTGCAGCGGGCGGTCGTGCCCGAACTTCTCGTCGAAGGCGCGCTTGAGGTCGTAGCCGTGGCGCGGGCCGGCCTCGAGGAGGCCGAGGAGGGTATGGCCGATGCTCATGCCGACGACTGTACATGCGGTGTATACCCACGCTGTATACACCGGGTGCATACTGCCGCTGATGGGGCTCGTCTTCGCAGGTCAGAGCGGTTTGTCACAATCCCGAACGGCCCCGGGGAGCGGCGAAGACCCCCGCGGGGAGCGGGGGTCTTCGAGGGCTCGGAACGGTACGGGGCCGCGCCCGGGATCAGGCGTCGGGGGCCTTGCGGGGGCGGCCGCGGGGCGCGATGGGACGCGCGTCCAGCGGGAGTCGCCCCGACTCCGCGAGGGCCTTCCGCAGCAGGAACTCGATCTGCGCGTTGGCCGACCGCAGCTCGTCCCCCGCCCACCGCGCCAGCGCGTCGTACACCTGCGGGTCCAGCCGCAGCAGCACCTGCTTGCGCTCGGCCCGCCGCGGCTTCGCCGCCCGCCCGGCGCCGGACCCGTCACCCGGTCCGGGCGCCGGGTCCGGCTCGGGGGGCACCTCCCGCGCGCCGGTCACTGGTAGAGCGTGCCCGTGTTGACGACCGGCTGGGCCGCGCGGTCCCCGCACAGCACCACCATCAGGTTCGACACCATCGCCGCCTTGCGCTCCGGGTCCAGTTCCACGATGTCCTCCTCGGCCAGCCGGGTCAGCGCCAGTTCCACCATGCCCACCGCGCCGTCGACGATCTGGCGGCGCGCCGCGACCACCGCGCCGGCCTGCTGCCGCTGGAGCATGGCCGAGGCGATCTCGGGAGCGTACGCGAGGTGGGTGAAGCGGGACTCGACGATCCGCACGCCCGCCGCCTCGACCCGCGCGTGCAGTTCGAGGGCCAGCTTCTCGGTGATCTCCTCGGCGTTCCCCCGCAGCGAGAGCGCGTCGTCCTCGTGGGCGTCGTAGGGGTACTCGATGGCGATGTGCCGGACGGCCGCCTCGGTCTGCACCGAGACGAACTCCTCGAAGTCGTCCACCTCGAAGACCGCCTGGGCGGTGTCCTCGACCCGCCACACCACGACCGCCGCCAGCTCGATCGGGTTGCCGTAGGCGTCGTTGACCTTCAGGACGGCCGTCTCGTGGTTGCGCACCCGGGTGGAGATCTTCTCCCGGGAGGTGAAGGGGTTCACCCAGCGCAGGCCGTCGGTGCGGATGGTGCCCCGGTAGCGGCCGAAGAGCTGGACCACCCGGGCCTCGCCCGGGGCCACCGAGTTGAGGCCGCCCATCATCACGAACGCGGTGACGCCGATCACGATGCCGAGGATGATCAGCGTCACCTTCACTGCGTCCTCGCCGCTGAGCGCCCCGCCCACCACCAGGCCGGTGCCGGCCAGCAGGCCCAGCAGCCCGCAGGTCAGCGCCAGTCCGCCGCCGACGCTCTTCGCCGGGTACTCCCGGATGCGTTCGTTGTCGTTCGTCATGATGTGCCCCGTTCCGGTCAGTGGTCCGGCAGTGCGACTGCCTAGCAAAGTGATATCACT
Source organism: Streptomyces sp. NPDC089919 (assembly GCF_040684615.1). Classification (NCBI taxonomy): domain Bacteria; kingdom Bacillati; phylum Actinomycetota; class Actinomycetes; order Kitasatosporales; family Streptomycetaceae; genus Streptomyces; species Streptomyces sp. NPDC089919. The sequence goes on along the minus strand of NZ_JBFBGK010000071.1, from coordinate 25,858 downwards.
TTTTCGGCTCACAGCAACCCCGGGCACACTCCTGGCGTCGGTTCCAGGTGGGGTGGGTGCTCATTCTCACGTCCTGAAAAGCAGGGATTGGCGGACCTTTGTCCATTCCCGCGGTGTTAGCTTCGTGAGCTGACGTCGGGGGGTTACCGAGCGGAGCAGGAGCGATGGGCCGAGCAGAAGCGCGACGCGCGCAGAAGCAGCGCGGGGCGCGGCGGGCACCACGTGCCCGGCAGCGGGACAAAAAGACCGGCATACGCCGGTTCTTCACGTGGAAGAAGGTGCTCGGCACCTTCTTCGGCCTCGTCCTCCTCGGCATGGCGGCCGCGGTCGGCTTCTACTTCTACCTGCCGGTGCCCCAGGCCAACGAGCAGGCGACCCTCCAGAGCAACATCTACCGCTGGTCCGACGGCTCGGTGATGGCCCGCACCGGCGACGTGAACCGCGTGATCCTGCCGATCGAGGCGATCCCCCGGCAGATCCAGAACGAGTTCATCGCCGCCGAGAACATGTCCTTCGAGAAGGACCAGGGCGTCGACGTCAAGGGCCTGGCCCGCGGAGTCCTGAACACCGTCACCGGCAAGGGCAAGCAGGGCGGCTCGACGATCACCCAGCAGTACGTCAAGAACTACTACCTGAACCAGGAGCAGACGGTCACCCGGAAGCTCAAGGAACTGGTGATCTCGCTCAAGGTCGACCAGCGGATGAAGAAGCCGCAGATCCTGGCCGGCTACATGAACACCAGCTACTACGGCCGCGGCGCCTACGGCATCCAGGCCGCCGCGCAGGCGTACTACGGCGTGGACACCGGCAAGCTCACCGTCGAGCAGGGCGCCTACCTCGCGGCCCTCCTCCAGTCGCCCAACGGCTACGACTGGGCCATCGCCACCGACCGCGGCAAGGCCTACGCCAAGGAACGCTGGAACTACGTCCTCAACAACATGGTCAAGATGGGCGAGCTGGACCCGGCCAAGCGCGCCGCGATGCAGTTCCCGGTCCCGATCAAGCCCAAGCCGGCCCCCGGCCTCGAAGGCCAGAAGGGCTACCTGGTCCAGGCCGCGGACGCCGAGCTGAACCGGCAGGGCATCACCGACGACCAGATCAAGGCCGGCGGCTGGGACATCACGCTCAACATCGACAAGAAGCACCAGGCCGCGCTGGAGAAGGCCGTCGACGACGAGCTGGAGTCCAAGCTGGACCGCAAGGGCCGCAAGGTCGACGCGGCCGTCCAGGCCGGCGCCACCTCCGTCGACCCGGAGACCGGGAAGATCCTCGCGATGTACGGCGGCCAGGGGCTCAAGGAGCACTGGATCAACAACGCCACCCGCGCGGACTTCCAGCCCGGCTCGACCTTCAAGCCGATCGTGCTGGCCTCCGCCATCCAGAACGGCGCCACCACCCAGGACGGCCGCCCGATCACCCCGAACACCACGTACGACGGCACCAGCCGCCGCCCGGTGGTCGGCAGCGACACCCCCTTCGCCCCGCAGAACCAGGACGACCAGGACTACGGCAAGAGGATCACCGTCCAGAAGGCCACGAACTCCTCGGTCAACTCGGTGTACGCGCAGATGCTGGTGGACGTCGGCCCGGCCACCGTCAAGAAGACCGCGCTCGCCCTCGGCATGAAGGACCGCGGCGCCTTCGACGAGAAGCCCGCGATGGCCCTGGGCTCCATGCAGTCCACCACCGTCGACATGGCGGGCGTGTACGCGACCTTCGACCACCACGGCAAGAAGGTCACGCCCACGATCGTCGCCTCCGCCAAGCACGAGGTCCGCAGCTTCCACAAGGTGCAGGGCGTCGGCGACCAGGCCATCAGCCGGGAGACCGCCGACACCGTCACCAAGGTCCTCAAGGGCGTGGTCGACAACGGCTCCGGCCGGGCGGTGGACTCCAGCGCCTACGAGGCGGCCGGCAAGACCGGCACCACCGAGTCCAACAAGGCCGCCTGGTTCACCGCGTACACGCCCGAGCTGGTCACCGTGGTCGCGATGTTCGGTGAGGAGCCCGGCACGGGCACCCAGGTCACCCTGACCGGCACCGCCGGCGGCGGCCGGGCCGGCGGCTCCAGCTTCCCGGCCCAGATCTGGCGGTCGTACACGCTGGCGGTCCTGGAGGGCACCGAGACCTCGCGGTTCGACCTCTCCGACGCCCTGATGGGCAAGCAGGAGGAGCCGGACCCGACGCCCAGCGCCTCCCGCTCCAAGAAGGACGAGGACCCGAGCCCGACGCCCTCGCGCTCCCGCCGGACCGAGGACCCGGACCCGACGCCCAGCCGCTCCCGCGAGCCGGACCCGGACCCCTCGCCCAGCCGCTCCCACAAGCCGCCCAAGCCCACGCCCACACCGAAGCCGACCAAGACGGACGGCGGCGGCGACAAGCCGGAGGACGACGGGCCCGTGGAGGAGTAGCCACCAGCCACGGAGGAAGGGCCGGACCCCGCGGGGTCCGGCCCTTCCTCCGTGTGCGCTCCGGCCGGTCAGCCGTCGGCGCGTCCGGTCGGCAGCGGCAGCTCGAACCAGACGACCTTGCCGCTGCTCAGCCGGGTGGCACCCCAGCGCCGGGCCATCCGGTTGACCAGGAACAGGCCCCGGCCGCCCTCGTCGGTGTCCCGCGCCCGGCGCTGCCGCGGCAGCTGCGGCGAGTCGTCGCCCACCTCGCAGCGCAGCACGTCCGTGCGCAGCAGCCGCAGCGTCACCGGTCGCTCGGCGTACCGGACGGCATTGGTGACCACCTCGCTGACCAGCAGCTCCAGCGAATCGCTCAGCTCCTCCAGGCCCCAGCGGGCCAGCGCCCGGCGGGCCAGCCGGCGGGCCCGCCCCGGGGCGGTCTCCTCCGGCTCCAGGAACCAGTACGCGACGTCGCTGGGCGCGATCCCGTCGAAGCGGGCGGCCAGCAGCGCGATGTCGTCGTCCCGGTCGCCCGGGCCGAGCATGTCCAGCACGTCGTCGCAGAGGGCCTCCAGCGGCGGCGGGTGGTCCAGCCCGGTCAGCTGGGCGGTGGTGGCCAGCCGCTCCCGCAACTGCTCGATGCCGGTCCACACGTCCCGCAGCCGGGACTCCACCAGGCCGTCGGTGTACAGCAGGAGGGTGGCCCCGGCGGGCGCGTCCAGCTCGACCGCCTCGAAGTCCACCCCGCCCACGCCGATCGGCGCGCCCGGCGGTACCCGCAGCACTTCGGCACGCCCGCCCAGGTGCAGCAGGACGGGCGGCGGGTGACCGGCGTTGGCGATGGTGATGCGGTGCGAGACCGGGTCGTAGACGGCGTACAGGCAGGTGGCCATCCGGTCCGAGCCGAGCCGCTGGGCCTGTTCGTCGAGGTGGTGCAGGACCTCGGCCGGGGGCAGGTCGAGCTGGGCCAGGGTCTGCGCGGTGGTGCGCAGCTGGCCCATGATCGCGGCGGAGGTCATGGAGTGGCCCATGACGTCGCCGACCACCAGCGCCACCCGGCTGCCCGGCAGCGGTATGGCGTCGTACCAGTCGCCGCCGACCCGGGCCGTCTCGGCCGCGGGCAGGTAGCGCGAGGCCAGCCGCACCCCGGTGGGCTGGGGCAGGCTGTGCGGCAGCATCGTGCGCTGCAGCTCGTCCGCGATGTACGCCTCGCGGCCGTAGAGCACGGCCTTGTCGATGCCCAGGGCGGTGTGCGTGGCCAGTTGCGCCGCCACCAGCAGGTCGTTCTGCTCGAAGGCGGGCCGGTCGGGACGGCGCAGGAAGACGGCCGCGCCGATCACCCGGCGGCGGCCGCGCAGCGGCGCCAGCACGGCCCGCTGGCCGCGCGGCACCGTCACCTCGGAACCCAGCAGCTCCGGCAGGGCGGCCCGCGCGGTGGGCGCGGACCCGAAGACCGGGCGCACCCCGCGCAGCACCTCGGCCAGCGCACCGCCGGCCCGGATCTCGCAGAGCTCCGCGGCCGGCAGGTCGCCCTGGGGGCCCAGCAGCGGCAGCTGGCTGAAGTCGATCTCGGCACCGGCCGCGGCGGCCTCGGTCAGGTCCTCGATGGGCCGGAGCCGGTCGGTGCGGCGCAGCCTTAAGACGACGGGCCCCACCGGGCGTTCGTCGCCCACCGGGAGCGGGTCGCGCAGGTACACCAGGATCGCGTCGGAGAAGGTCGGGACGGTGGCCCGGCACAGGCCGAGCACGATCTCGTCCAGGTCGATGCCGCGGGCGATCCGGCGGGTGGCCGCACCGACGAAGCGCAGCCGGTCGCCCTCGCGGCGGGCGGCCGAGGAGGCGTCCCCGGCGCCCGGTATGCCGGAGCCCTCGCCGGAACCGGCGTCCGTGGCACCGGGCGCGGCGCCGGAGGGGGCGGCCGCGCCGGACACGGTGCCGGCGGCGGTACCCGGGGTCGGGGCGGGCGCCGGGACCGGGCCCGCGGGGGACGCGGCACCGGCGCCGGCCGGGGCGCGGCGGGCGCCCGGGATCGAGCCGTCGCCGCCGCGGGTGGCCTGGCGGGAGGGGGCGGGCGCCTTGTCGTGGCCCTCGGAGTCGGTGGCGGCGGTGGCGGAGGGGCGCTGGCCGAGGCCGGCGCCCGCGCTCGTCCCGTGGCCGGACGGGCCGGCCGCGGGCACACCGGCAGGGCGGCCCGGCTGCGCGGGCAGGCCGAATCCGCCCGGGGCGTGGTTCGCCGCCGCGCTCGCCGCTGCCCCGGCACCCGGCTGCGGGCCCTCGTGAGAGGTGGGGTACTCCGTCACGCGTGGAATTCCGTCCGTTTGCGCTCGATGTGCGCTGCACACAACTCGGTCAGTCGCGGTATACCCGCTCAGCGGCACGGGCACCGTCGCCCGTCAACTCCGCTCCCCGCTCGTTACCTCTCGCTCGTCGGGTGATGCCCGGTCAAGTCCTGCGCACAGCATGAGAATTACGGAAGTGCAGCCTTGCGGAGGACGATCCTACGTTTGAACCCCGGGGGCGCATCAAGGGTCTCATGAGGTCATATACGCCGGGGTGCGGTCCCAGTCCCCGGGCAGAACCGGAATCTCCCAGCTCGGATCGGGTCGCCAGTCCTGCCAGCCGTCCGAGAAGGGCGCGCCCCAGGCCCTGATCAGGTCCACCGCGTCCCGGCCCGCCGCCCGGACCCGTTCGGCCCGTGCCGCGTCCAGCAGGCCCACCCGCTGGGCCTGGGCGAACTCGTCCTCGTCCAGCCACTCCCAGCTGCGGTCGGGGCGGACCGAGATGTCGAGGAAGTGGTCCTCGGAGTCGACCCCGCCGCTCCAGCGGGCCCGCGGCTCCTCGAGGTTGACGTACCAGCTCCGGAACTGCCAGCCCCGCTCCCAGAACAGCCACACCGACCAGGGGTCCCCGGGCCGGGCCAGCTTGAGGACCCCGGTGCCCCACCACCGCGCGGTGACGGTGGTGCGCGGTGCGGTGTAGCGGGTGGCCAGCGGCTCGTCCTGGACGCGGGTCCCGTCGGCGAGCACCGGCTTGACGCACTCGGTGCCCGGCGCCATCCAGACGGCCAGCAGCTCGTCGGTGTCCTGCACGACGGTCACCGGACGGCAGATGTGGACCGGGCCGGCCAGCCCCGGGGCGCTGTCACGGTAGCGCCAGAGGATCTGGTCCCCCGGCGCCCAGTGCGCGTCCCGCGGCGCGCCGTGCGCCGCGCCCTGCGCCGCGCTCGCCCGAGTCCTTGCCGTACCTGTCATGCGCAGATCTTAGGGGCGGGGCCCGGAAACACGCTGCGGTGCAGGTCACGGACGTATTTCGGCCGAATTTCGCCCTCCTGCCGACCGCCCCCGGCGGGGGCGGCCGACGGGGCGTCACCCGCGGTCGGCGGGCCGTTACGGGCGGGTCATCCGCAGGACGTCCAGGGCCTCGTCCAGCTGGTCCAGGGTGAGGTCGCCGCGCTCGACGTACCCGCCGTCCAGCACCACCTCGCGGATCGTCCGGCGTTCCGCGAGCGAGCGCTTGGCGACCTTGGCGGCCTCCTCGTACCCGATGTACCTGTTCAGCGGGGTGACGACGGAGGGGGAGGACTCGGCGTACTCGCGGGCGCGGTCGGCGTTGGCGGTGATCCCGTCCACGGTCCGGTCGGCGAGCAGCCGGGCCGCGGAGGTCAGCAGCCGCATGGACTCCAGCAGGTTCTTGCCCATGACCGGGAGCATCACGTTGAGCTCGAAGTTCCCGGCCGCGCCGGAGACCGCGACGGTGGTGTCGTTGCCGGTCACCTGCGCGGCGACCATCAGGACGGCCTCGGGGATGACCGGGTTCACCTTGCCCGGCATGATCGAGGAGCCCGGCTGGAGGTCGGGAAGGTTGATTTCGGCCAATCCGGTGCGCGGTCCGGAGGCCATCCAGCGCAGATCGTTCGCGATCTTGGTGAGCGAGACGGCGAGGGTGCGCAGCTGTCCCGAGGTCTCCACGAGCGCGTCCCGGGCGCCCTGGGCCTCGAAGTGGTCCCGGGCCTCGGTCAACGGGAGGCCGGTGGCGGCGGCGACCTCGGCGATCACGGCCTTGGAGAAGCCGGGCGGGGTGTTGATGCCGGTGCCGACCGCGGTGCCGCCCAGCGGGAGTTCGGCGAGCCGGGGCAGCGCGGACTCCAGGCGCTCGACGCCGTACCGGACCTGGGCGGCGTACCCGGCGAACTCCTGGCCCAGGGTGACCGGGGTGGCGTCCATCAGGTGGGTCCGGCCGGACTTCACGACCTGCGCGAACTCGGCGGCCTTGCGCTCCAGGGCGGCCGCCAGGTGCTTGAGGGCCGGCACCAGGTCCTTGACCACGGCGGCGGTGGCGGCGATGTGGATGGAGGAGGGGAAGACGTCGTTGGAGCTCTGGGAGGCGTTCACGTGGTCGTTGGGGTGGACGTCCCGGCCCAGCCGCTCGGCCGCGAGCGTGGCCAGTACCTCGTTGGCGTTCATGTTGGAGGAGGTGCCGGAGCCGGTCTGGAAGACGTCGACCGGAAACTGGTCGTCCCAGCGGCCCGCCACGACCTCCTCGGCGGCGCTGATGATGGCGTCCGCGATGTCCTGATCCAGTACCCCCAGGCCGGCGTTGACCTTGGCGGCGGCGGCCTTGATCCGGGCGAGAGCGGCGATGTGGCGGTGTTCGAGCCGCATTCCGGAGATCGGGAAGTTCTCCACCGCCCGCTGGGTCTGGGCGCGCCACTTGGCGTGCACGGGGACCCGCACCTCGCCCATGGAGTCGTGCTCGATCCGGTGCCCTGCCGTGCCCTGGTCCTCGGTCATGCGCGCTGCCTCCTGCGGAAGTTGAGCAAATGTCTTGTTCAGGCTATTCCCATGTCCCCTACTGGCCAGTAAATACCGGGGGTAACACTGACATCGGGGAGGCGTTTCATGGCGCGAACCACACCCAGGATCAGATCTACCTTCGCCGCCGTCGCGGCGTTCGCGGCCGCCCTCGGCGGCTTCTCGGCGATCACCCCCATGGCCCAGGCCGCCGCACCGGCGGCGGCCGTCACGCCGCTGTCGCCCGAACTCGAAGCGGTCCGGGCCGCGGAGGCGGTGAAGATCTACGGTGACGCGGCGATCCGGCCGATGGCCGACCGGAAGACCGGCCTGATCTCCCTGGGCGACAGCGAGATCTCCGGCGAGGGCGTCGGGAACTACGACCCCGCCACCAACACCCCGTCCAACCAGTGCCACCGCTCGCCCGACAGCGCGATCCACCGCACCGGCATCGCCGCCGACCTCACCTTCAACGTCGCCTGCTCCGGCGCCTACACCGGCAACATCCGGATCGGCGGCTCGAAGCAGTACGCCGACGAGCTGGTGCAGAGCGACAGCCTCGCCATCAAGGCCCGCAACACCCGCATCAAGATGGTGCTGCTGGTCGCCGGGGCCAACGACGACCTCCAGTTCGGCCCGGTCATGACCGACTGCGTCACCCGCTGGGTGCTCAGCCAGGGCACCTGCGAGCCGAAGTACGGACCTGGCTGGCAGGCCCGGGTCGACGGACTGAAGCCGAAGGTCGAGGCCACCGTCGCCGACCTGCGCACCGTCATGCGCGACGCCGGCTACGCCGACGCCGACTACAAGCGGGTCGTGATGGGCTACCCCAGCCCCATCGGGCCCGACTTCAACGACAACCCCGACTTCCCCGGCAAGCTCCCGGGCGGCTGCGCCGGATACGACTCCGACGCCGCCTGGGGCCGCAACTACGCCGTGCCCACCTTCGAGAAGGGGCTGCGCGAGGCCGCCCGGAACTCGGGCGCCGTCTTCCTCGACGACTCCCGCCTCTTCCACGGCCACGAGGTGTGCATGGAGGACACCTGGGCCCGGGGCCTCTACCTGGACCTCGGCGACCACTTCCCGTGGGACGAGAACACCGCCCGGCAGTCCTTCCACCCCAACTACCGCGGCCACGGCGCCTTCGCCGCCTGCCTGACCCAGCTCTACGCCTCCGGGCTGCGCGAGGCCTCCTGCGCCGACCCGGCCTCCACCGGCACCCCCGTCCTGGTCCCCGGCGGCTGGGACTCCCTCTTCGCCCCCCTGAAGAACGAGTCCACCGGGACCTGCGCGGACGCCAACGGCGGCGCCAGCGCCAACGGCACCAAGGTCATCGGCTGGGACTGCCACGGCGGCCGCAACCAGGGCTGGTGGTACGACGGCGCCCGCAGGTCCGTGCACGTCGAGCTCACCCACGACCGCTGCCTGGACGTGCCCGGGGCGAACTACACCGCCGGCACCGGCCTGATCCTGTGGAACTGCCACGGCGGCGCCAACCAGCAGTTCACCCGCGACGGCGGCACCCTCCGCCCGGCCGGCGCCCCCGCGCTCTGCCTGACCCTGTCCTCCGCCAAGGACCAGATCCGCCTCCAGCCCTGCGACGGCTCCCCGAAACAACACTTCGCCTGACCACCACCCGCACCCCCCACACCCGGCCGGCTCCCCGGCCGGGTGCTTCTCTGTCCGCCCGGGTGGTGTGCACCCGCTGATCCGCTCCGCGGTCCGGCCGGCGGGCGCCGCCGGGGCGGCCGTCGGAGAATGGGAGACGGGGCACCAGGACACCGGCACCCCGCAGGAGGCAGGACATGTCCGGACGCTTCAGGAGGATCGGTGCGCTCGGCGCCGCGGTCTGTGCGGCCGTCGCCCTCGGCGTCCCGGCCTCGGCCACCGCGGCCCACGCCGCGGCACTCGACTTCACCCTCTACGCCAAGGAAGTCCCCACCGACCAGAGCGCCCCGGGCGCCGACGGCCGGGCGCCGAAGCTGGGGGACACCTTCGTCTTCGCCGACGACCTCTCCCGCACCAAGGGCGGCCCCGTGGTCGGCCGGGACGGCGTCAGCTGCACCGTCGTGCGCACCGGGGACCCGGGCGAACTGCTCTGCACCGGCGCCTTCGTGCTCGACGGCGGCCCCGGTGGCCAGCTGATCGGCCAGACGATGATGGCCGGCAGCCCCTCCGAGTCGCCCGAGGCCGCCTTCGACATCGCGGTCACCGGCGGCACCGGCGACTTCAAGGACGCCCGCGGTTACATCCGCGCCACCCCCGACGGCGACTACCAGCGCATGGAGTTCCACCTCACCGGCTGAGGCCCGGCGCTCCCGGAACGGGCAGGGCCCCCGGCGGCTGCCGGGGGCCCTGGTCACGTCGTGCGGAGCCGTCAGCCCAGGCCCGGGCCGCGGACCGGGATGTGGGTGAAGGTGGGCTCGGGGGCCGGGTTCTGGAAGAAGTCGTTGCCCTTGTCGTCGACGACGATGAAGGCCGGGAAGTCCTCGACCTCGATCTTCCAGACCGCCTCCATGCCGAGCTCCTCGTACTCCAGGACCTCGACCTTCTTGATGCAGTCCTGGGCGAGGCGGGCCGCCGGGCCGCCGATGGAGCCCAGGTAGAAGCCGCCGTGGCTGCCGCAGGCGTCGGTGACCTGCTGCGAGCGGTTGCCCTTGGCCAGCATGACCTTGGAGCCGCCGGCGGCCTGGAACTGCTCGACGTACGAGTCCATGCGGCCGGCCGTGGTCGGGCCGAAGGAGCCGGAGGCGTAGCCCTCGGGGGTCTTGGCCGGACCGGCGTAGTAGACCGGGTGGTCCTTGAGGTACTGCGGCATGTCCTCGCCCGCGTCCAGCCGCTCCTTGATCTTCGCGTGCGCGATGTCGCGCGCGACGACCAGCGGGCCGGTGAGCGAGAGCCGGGTCTTGACCGGGTGCTTGGTCAGCTCGGCCAGGATGTCGTCCATCGGCTGGTTGAGGTCGATGGTCACCACGTCGGAGGCCGCGTCCAGGTGCTCCTCGGTGGTCTCCGGCAGGAAGCGGGCCGGGTCCTTCTCCAGCTGCTCCAGGAAGACGCCCTCGGCGGTGATCTTCGCGACCGCCTGGCGGTCGGCGGAGCAGGAGACCGCGATGGCCACCGGCAGCGAGGCGCCGTGCCGCGGCAGCCGCACCACGCGCACGTCGTGGCAGAAGTACTTGCCGCCGAACTGCGCGCCGATGCCGATCTTCTGGGTCAGCTCGAAGACCTGCTGCTCCAGCGCCTCGTCGCGGAAGCCGTGGCCCAGGACGGAGCCCTCGCGCGGCAGCTCGTCGAGGTAGTGCGCGGAGGCCAGCTTGGCGGTCTTGAGGGCGTGCTCGGCGGAGGTGCCGCCGACCACGATCGCCAGGTGGTACGGCGGGCAGGCCGCGGTGCCCAGCGAGCGGATCTTCTCCTCGAGGAACTTCATCATCGAGGATTCGTTCAGGACGGCCTTGGTCTCTTGGTACAGGAAGGACTTGTTGGCGCTGCCGCCGCCCTTGGCCATGAAGAGGAACTTGTACGCCCCGCCGTCGGTGGCGAACAGCTCGATCTGCGCGGGCAGGTTCGAGCCGGTGTTCTTCTCCTCCCACATGGTCAGCGGGGCCATCTGCGAGTAGCGCAGGTTCAGCTTGGTGTAGGCGTCGTAGATGCCCCGGGAGAGGGCTTCCTCGTCGCCGCCCTGGGTGAGGACGTTCTGGCCGCGCTTGCCCATGACGATCGCGGTGCCGGTGTCCTGGCACATGGGCAGCACGCCGGCGGCCGCGATGTTGGCGTTCTTCAGCAGGTCCAGCGCGACGAACTTGTCGTTCGAGGAGGCCTCGGGGTCGTCGATGATCCGCCGCAGCTGCGCCAGGTGCGCGGGGCGCAGGTAGTGCTGGATGTCGTGGATCGCCTCGGCGGCCAGCGCCCGCAGCGCCTCCGGCTCGACCTTGAGGAACGTCCGGCCGTCGGCCTCGAAGGTGGAGACACCCTCGGAGGTCACCAGTCGGTAGGGCGTGTTGTCCTCTCCCAGGGGGAGCAGATCGGAGTACGCAAACTCTGGCATGGACGGCCATTCCTCACTCGGCAGACGGCGCTGACGACCTATTGGCAGCGCAGTCCTCAAGCGTAGGACCTCCGCCGGGGACGATGCTTGTGAGGTAGGGCTCACCTGGCTCCGGTCCGGTGGCGACCGGCCTCCAGCGGGCAGTATCGCGATCTATCGTGTCTCGCTATGCTGGGGCCGTGGACCTCGAAAAGCACCCTGCCGGCGGGCCCGTGCCGCCCGCCGCCCCGGCCGCCGCGCCCTCGGTGGATCCGGTGGATCCGGCCACCGTCGCGCCGGCCCCCGCGGCCGGCGCCCCCGCCCTGCGCGCCTCGGACGCCGACCGCGACCGGATCGGGCAGCTCCTCGGCGATGCGCTCGCCGAGGGCCGGCTCACCGCCGAGGAGCACGCCGAGCGCCTGGACGCGCTGTACGCGCTGAAGACCGTGGCCGAGCTGGAGACCCTGGTGCGCGACCTGCCGGGCCCGCACCGGCCGGCCCCCGCGATGCCGGCCGCCGCGCCGTACGCCCCGTCCGTGCCGGCCGGCGGCCTCGGCGGCGAGGTGGACCGGATGATCGCGGTGGCCAGCAGCAACACCCGCCGCGGGCGCTGGCGGCCGCGTCCGCGCACCAGCGCGATCTGCGTGCTGGGCGATGTGGAGATCGACCTTTCCGAAGCCGTATTCGAACAGCAGGTCATCGAGATCCAGGTGGTCTCGGTGCTCGGGAATGTCGAAATCAAGGTCCCGGAGAACGTCACGCTGCGCGGTCACGGCGGCGGAGTTCTCGGGAACTTCGAGGTCTCGACGAACGAGAACCCGGACCCCGGGGCGCCCGTGGTGATTCTCCGCGGATTCGCCCTCCTCGGGAATGTCGAAGCGCATCCGCGCAAGGGCTACCGCCTCGCCGACCTGGCCGGACGCCTGCGCAAACGCCTCGAGGACTGAGCGGGAGCGGCCGGCCGGGGGAGGCTTTTTCCCGGCCGCGCCCGCACCGGCGAATTCCGGTCAGAGAAGCCGCGGGGCGCTCCCGGCGGGCGGTACGCAGTGCTTAAGGGTGCGTACAGCGGGTAGGGACTGTCGCATCGTCTCTCGCTCGCGAATCCGTCGTCAGGAGTAGACCGTGCTTCAACCGCCGCACCGGTCCTTGCCGGTAGCCGCCGTTCCGACTCTTCCGAACCAGCGGGTGCCCGTCAGGGATGACGACGGCCCATGGCATGCGGACGCGGTGTGCCGCCGGGACGAGGCCGGCCTGTTCTTCGCACCGTCCAAGGAACCGACGGCCGCCCGGCTCTCCCGCGAGGAGGCCGCGAAGCGGGTCTGCGCCCGGTGCCCGGTGATGGTCGCCTGCCGGGAGCACGCGCTGCTCCAGCCGGAGCCGTACGGCGTCTGGGGCGGCCTGACCGCCGCCGAGCGCCGGGTGGTGCTGGCCCGCCGCCGGCGCCGGGCGGGCGAGCTGCGGCAGAACCCGTCCCCCGCGGCCGCCGCGGGCTGACCCGAGGCACCCGTACGACCCGTAGACCCGTACGACCCGCAGGACCGGTACGACGACACGGCAAAGGGGCGGACCCCCCGCACGGGGTCCGCCCCTTGCCGCGTCGCCGGCCGGCCCGGTGCCGGGCCGGCCCCGGTGTCCTACTGGGCGCGGTCGAAGTCGATGGCGCTGTACGCGCGCAGCTTCGAGAGCCGGTGCGTGGAGTCGATCTGCCGGATGGTGCCGGACTTGGAGCGCATGACCAGCGACGAGGTGGTCGCGGTCTCGGAGCGGTAGTGCACCCCGCGCAGCAGCTCGCCGTCGGTGATGCCGGTGGCGACGAAGAAGACGTTGTCGCCGGAGACCAGGTCGTTGGTGGAGAGCACCCGGTCCAGGTCGTGGCCCGCGTCCAGGGCCTTCTGGCGCTCGGCCTCGTCCTTGGGCCACAGCTTGCCCTGGATCACACCGCCCAGGCACTTTATGGCGCAGGCCGAGATGATGCCCTCGGGGGTGCCGCCGATGCCCATCAGCAGGTCGACGCCGGTGCCCTCGCGGGCGGCCATGATGGAGCCGGCCACGTCGCCGTCGGAGATGAACTTGATCCGGGCGCCGGTCTCGCGGATCTCCTTGACCATGCCCTCGTGGCGGGGGCGGTCCAGGATGACGACCGTGGTGTCCTCGACGGCCATGTTCTTGGCCTTGGCGACCCGGCGGATGTTCACCGAGACGGGGGCGTTGATGTCGACGAAGTCGGCGGCCTCGGGGCCGGTGACCAGCTTCTCCATGTAGAAGACCGCGGAGGGGTCGAACATGGTGCCGCGGTCCGCGGCGGCCAGCACCGCGATGGCGTTGGGCATGCCCTTGGCGTTGAGGGTCGTGCCGTCGATCGGGTCCACGGCGATGTCGACCTCGGCGCCGGTGCCGTCACCGACCCGCTCGCCGTTGAAGAGCATCGGGGCCTCGTCCTTCTCGCCCTCGCCGATGACGACCACGCCGTTCATCGAGACGGTGGAGACGAGGGTGCGCATGGCGCGCACGGCCGCGCCGTCGGCGCCGATCTTGTCGCCGCGCCCGACCCAGCGCCCGGCGGCCATGGCGGCGGCCTCGGTCACCCGGACCAGCTCCAGAGCCAGGTTGCGGTCGGGGGCCTCGGGGGAAACCACGAGCTGGGGCGGCAGGTTGTGCTCGGTCATCGGAGCGCACCTTTCTGTACGGCGACGGCCGGTCTATAGAGGGTCCTGCGACTCTATCGTCAGGTCGATAAATTGAGCAGAGGGGGGCACGTATGAGCGGCATATCGGCATCCGCCTGGTATATGCCCTCTTTGTCCCACGACATGACCGGGACCCCGTGAAAGATCGCTCCAGTGGATGGGGGACGATGGGTCCGTGGCAGGTAAGAGTGGCAAGCAGACGATCTGGGACATGGTCCGGTCGCTGGCGGTCATCGGCATCGTGGTGGCCGCGATCTACGTGTTCATCCCGCACGACGACTCCGCCGACCCGGTGCGCACGGTCGACTACCGCGTCGAGCTGATCACCGCCCGGCGCGCGGCGCCGTACCCGGTGGCGGCCCCGGTCGGGCTGGCGGACGAGTGGCGCGCGACCTCGGTCTCGTACGAGCGCAAGAGCGGGAACGCCTGGCACCTGGGCTTCCTCGACCCCGAGGGGCAGTACGTCGCCGTCGAGCAGTCGACCGAGCTGCCGCGCACCTACCTTCCCCGGGTGACCCAGCAGGCCCAGAAGACCGAGAAGACCCAGCAGGCCGGCGGGCAGAGCTGGCAGGTCTGGGAGGGCGAGCACTACAACGCGCTGGTGCGCGAGGACCGGGGCGCCACGACCGTGGTCACCGGGACCGCGCCGGTGCAGCAGCTGGCCAAGGTGGCCGGGATGCTGGAGGCCAAGAAGGGCTGAGCCCCGGCCCGCAGCGGCAACGACCGAGGCCGCCCCCGTTCCCGGGGGCGGCCTCGTCGCGTGTCCGCCGCGCCGGACGGTGCGCCGGACGGTGCGTCAGACGGTTCAGATGGTGGTGACGACCTGGTCGAGCTCCAGGCGCGGGGAGCGCGGGAACCACGCGTCCTCGCCCGGCTTGCCGATGTTGACGACCATCAGCACGGTGTGGTCGTCGTCCAGGAACTCCTTCTGGATGGCGGCCTGGTCGATGCCGGTCATCGGGCCGGCGGCCAGGCCGGCGGCGCGGATGCCCAGGATGAAGTACGCGGACTGCAGCGCGGCGTTCAGCGACGCGGCCTGCTCGCGCTCCGAGCGCTCCGAGTAGAAGACCTCGGCGGCGTTCGGGAAGAACGGCAGCAGGTACGGCAGCTCCGCCTGGAACTCGTTGTCCGCGGAGAGGATCGCGACCAGCGGGGCGGTCAGCGTCTTCGGCGCGTTCTTCTCGTGCATGTGCTGCACCAGGCGCTCGCGGGCCTCCTGGGAGCGGACCAGCGTGATGCGCAGGGGGCTCTGGTTGAAGGCGGTCGGACCGAACTTGATCAGGTCGTATATCGCCTGGATCTGCTCGTCCGACACCGGCTCGTCGGTGAAGGTGTTGGCGGTGCGGGCCTCGCGGAAGAGGAGGTCCTGCGCGGCGGGGTCGAGAACGAGGGACATCTGATGCCTTCCATGCGTACGGGTCGAAGCGACGTGAACGATTTCGGCACCGGGCGCACGGACATGACCTCCCTGCGCAGGTGGTCATCCCCCGAGATCGGAGCGGTCGGTTCCGGTCTCCTCGCGCCCCTCGCCCTGCTCCCGTGCGGCCAGCGCCGAGTCCAGCCGGGCCCGCGCGCCTTCCAGCCAGTCGCGGCAGACCGTGGCCAGCTGCTCGCCGCGCTCCCACAGCGCCAGGGACTCCTCAAGCGTCGTACCGCCCGCCTCGAGGCGGCGCACCACCTCGATGAGTTCGTCCCGGGCCTGCTCGTAGCCCAGTGCCGTATCCGTCTCGGCCATCGCTGATCACCCTAAATCCGTATCCCAAACGGAAGCTCTGCCTCCGTACGAAAGGTCAAGCCGTGGCCGAGTCGCCGTCGACCCGCACGGCGAACTCCCCCTCGGCCACCCGCGCCCGCAGCGGTTCGTCCGCCCCGACCTCGGCGGGGGAGCGGACCACGTGTCCGTCCGCCCGCTGGAGCACCGCGTACCCGCGCTCCAGGGTCGCCGCCGGGGAGAGCGCCACCACCCGCGCGCGGGTGTGCGACAGCTCGGAGTCCGCCCGGTCCAGCAGGTGCCCCAGCGTCCGCCGGCTGCGCGCCAGCAGCGACTCCACCTGCTCCTCGCGGTCCTCGATCATCCGCTGCGGATGCACGAACACCGGCCGGGCCAGCGCGTGCGCCAGCCCCCGCTCCTCCCGGTCCAGCAGCGCCCGCACCGAGCGCAGCGCCCGGTCCCGCAGCATCCCGACCCGGTCCAACTCCTCACCGACGTCCGGTACGACCTTCTTCGCCGCGTCCGTCGGGGTGGACGCCCGCAGGTCCGCCACCAGGTCCAGCAGCGGCGAGTCCGGCTCGTGCCCGATCGCCGAGACCACCGGCGTCCGCGCCGCGGCCACCGCCCGGACCACCTGCTCGTCCGAGAACGGCAGCAGGTCCTCCACACTGCCCCCGCCGCGCGCCACGATGATCACGTCGACCTCGTCGTGCGCGTCGAGCTCCTGCACCGCCCGCACCACCTGGGGCACCGCATGGACCCCCTGCACCGCGACGTTGCGCACCTCGAAGCGGACCGCCGGCCAGCGCCGCCGGGCGTTCTCCAGGACGTCCCGCTCGGCGGCCGAGGCCCGCCCCACCACCAGCCCGATCAGCTGCGGCAGGAACGGCAGCGGCCGCTTGCGGTCCAGGGCGAACAGCCCCTCCCCGGCCAGCGACCGCTTCAGCCGCTCCAGCCGGGCCAGCAGCTCGCCGATCCCCACCGGCCGTATCTCCGTGGCCCGCAGGGACAGCTGCCCGCGCGGGGCGTACCACTCCGGCTTGGCCAGCACGACCACCCGCGCGCCCTCCTGCACGGCGTCGGCGACGTCGTCGTACACCTGGCGGTAGCAGGTGACGCTCACCGAGATGTCGTGCGACGGGTCGCGCAGGGTCAGGAAGACTACCCCCGCGCCCGGCCGCCGCGACAGCTGCGTGATCTGCCCCTCCACCCACACCTGGCCCAGCCGCTCGATCCAGCCCCCGATGAGCCGGGACACCTGGCCGACGGGCAGCGGCGCCTCGGCCGACGTATTCAGACCCATGCAGGCAGGCTAACCGGCCCCGCCGACAGCGCCGCGGTCCCCGCGCCCGGGCGGCAGGTCCCCGCGCCCGCGCTGCACCACCAGCAGCACCAGCCCCGCCGCCAGCCAGACCGCGCCCACCACCTGCGCCGTACCCGCCGCCTCGACGATCACCGCCACCGTCACCGCCGCACCCAGCACCGGCACCACCAGGTGCCGCCACCAGTCCGGCCGCCCGCCGCCCCGCCGCACCACGAACCAGCCCACCACCGAGGCGTGCAGCAGCGTGAAGGCGGTCAGCGCCCCGATGTCCACCACGGACACCAGGTGGTCCAGCCCGTCGTCCCGGCGGGCCGCCCACACCGCCGCCGCCAGCGTCACCGCCGCCGCCGTCAGCAGCGCCCGCCGCGGCACCCCGCCCGCCGTCCGGGCCAGGACGCCCGGCAGCCGCCGCTCCCGGGCCATCGCGAACAGCAGCCGGCCGGCCGCGGCCTGCCCCGCCAGCGCCGCGAAGGCCGCCCCGACCGCCTTGCTGACCGCCACCAGGTCGTGCAGCCAGCGGCCCACCGACGCGTCCACCGCGTCGTAGAAGGCCGGCCCCTGCTTCGCCGGATCCGCCGCCAGCTCCGCCGCCGACACCGGCTCCAGCAGCGCCGCCAGATACGTCTGCGCCACGAAGAGCACCCCCGTCAGCGCCAGACAGAACAGCACCGCCCGCGCCACCTTCGCCGAGCCTCCGGTCACCTCCTCCGCGAACGACACGATCGCGTCGAACCCCAGATAGGAGAGCACCGCCACCGACACCGCCCCCAGCACCGCAGCCGCCGAGAACCCCGCCGACCCGTCCCCCGTCAAGGGCGACAGCCAGCCCCGCTGCGCCCCGTCCCGCACCAGCACCGTCACCGCCGCCACCAGGAACACCAGCAGCACCACGATCTCCATCACCAGCACCGCGAACCCCACCCGCGCGGCCACCCGCACGCCCCACAGGTTCAGCGCCGTCGTCACCAGCACCGCCAGCGTGGTCCACACCCACCGCGACACCCCCGGCACCAGCGCGTGCAGCGCGATCCCCGAGAACAGGTACGCCACCGCCGGGATCAGCAGGTAGTCCAGCAGCGCCATCCAGCCCGCGATCAGCCCGGCGCCCTCGCCCAGCCCCTTGCGCGCGTACGTGAACACCGACCCCGCCTGCGGGGCGACCCTGACCATCTGCGCGTAGCTGAAAGCGGTGAACGCCATCGCCACCGTGGCGACCACGTAGACCAGCGCCACCGCCCCGTGCGACCGGGCGTCGAGCGTGCCGAAGACCCCCACCGGGGCCATCGGCGCGATGAAGAGGAGCCCGTACACCACCAGGTCCCGGAAGCCGAGGCTCCGCCGGAGCCCGCCCTCCTCGCCGGAGACCGGGGCGGCCTCCCGGGCCGCGGTCACAGCCGGACCCCGCTGACGTCCTGCGCCGCCGTCATAGTGCCTCCGCAAGCCGGTCCCCGGGACGATCTTGAGCTCCAGTCTGGGGCACGGACACGCTCTTCGGCCTGCTGCGGGCGGCCTTACGATGGACGGCATGACTGCTCCCGCTTCCCGCCGTGTCCTGCTCGCCGCCCCTCGTGGCTACTGCGCGGGCGTGGACCGTGCCGTCATCGCCGTCGAGAAGGCCCTCGAGCAGTACGGCGCCCCCGTCTACGTGCGCCACGAGATCGTGCACAACAAGTACGTCGTGCAGACCCTGGAGAAGAAGGGCGCGATCTTCGTCGAGCGGACGGAGGAGGTGCCCCCCGGCAACATCGTCATGTTCTCCGCGCACGGCGTCGCCCCCGTGGTCCACGAGGAGGCCGCCCGCGGCCGGCTCGCCACCATCGACGCGACCTGCCCGCTGGTCACCAAGGTCCACAAGGAAGCCATCCGCTACGCGGGCGAGGACTTCGACATCCTCCTCATCGGCCACGAGGGCCACGAGGAGGTCATCGGCACCTCCGGCGAGGCCCCCGACCACATCACCATCGTGGACGGCCCCCACGACGTCGAGAAGGTCACCGTCCGCGACGAGTCCAAGGTCGTCTGGCTCTCCCAGACCACCCTCTCCGTCGACGAGACGATGGAGACCGTCGACGCCCTGAAGACCAAGTTCCCCCTCCTGGTCTCGCCGCCCAGCGACGACATCTGCTACGCCACCTCCAACCGCCAGGCCGCCGTCAAGGCCATGGGCGCCGACGCCGACCTGGTCATCGTCGTCGGCTCCAAGAACTCCTCGAACTCCATCCGCCTGGTCGAGGTCGCCAAGGACGCCGGCGCCCGCGCCGCCCACCTCGTCGACTTCGCCCGCGAGATCGACGAGGCCTGGCTCGAGGGCGTCACCACCGTCGGCCTCACCTCGGGCGCCTCGGTCCCCGAGGTCCTGGTCGAGGAAGTCCTCGAATGGCTCGCCGCCCGCGGCTACGCCGACGTCGAGATCGTCAAGACCGCCGAGGAGTCCATCACCTTCTCGCTCCCCAAGGAGCTGCGCCGCGACCTCCGCTCCGAGGCCGCGGACCTGGTCGCCGACCAGTAGGACACGGCACCCCCGCACGCGAGGAGCGGGCACCGGCGGCGAAGGCCGACGGTGCCCGCTCCTGCGTTGTCCGGGACCCGCGTCCTCCGTGTCGGGGACACCGCACGGCACCGGTCGGCCGTCGGCCACCGGGCGCAAGCGGCTCCCCCGTCCGACGGGGATCCCGCCGGGCCGGTGGCCTCCGGGACCCGGCAGGGGCAGGCATCAGCCCCGCCAGTCCGGGACTTCCGAAGGAGCCACCTGCCCATGTTCCCCACGTACCCCCGCAAGACGACGGCCCTGCTCGCCCAGGCCCTGTGCGCCGGCGCCCTCACCACCGTCGTGGCCACCGCCCCGCCCGCGGCCGCCGCCACCAGCGTGCCGTGCAGCGCCACGGCCCTGTCCACCGCCATCGCCAACGCCAACACCGCGGGGAGCGGCGACCTGGCGCTGGCTCCCGGCTGCACCTACACCCTCACCACCCCGCTGCCGGACATCACCGCGACGCTCACCATCAACGCCCGGGCCGCCACCCTCACCCGCGCCACCAGCGCCCCGGACTTCGGCATCCTCGTCGTCCGGCCCGGCGGCAGCCTCACGCTCAGCACCGCCACCGTCAGCAACGGCCGCGCCCCCGACTTCGGCGGCGGCATCGCCAACCGCGGCGGCGTCCTCAAGGTGACCGGCAGCATCATCCGCGCCAACCACGGCAACTACTCCGGCGGCATCGGCGGCTCCACCGGCGCCACCACCACCATCCAGAGCAGCTCCATCACCGGCAACAGCGCCACCGTCAACGGCGGCGGCCTCGCCAACGACGGCACCATGACCATCAGCGGCAGCAGCATCACCGGCAACACCGCCGGCGGCGTCGGCGGCGCCGTCGCCAACGACGGCACCCTGACCATCAGCGGCAGCTCCGTCGCGACGAACACGGCCAACCGCGCCGGCGGCATCGCCAACGTCGGCGGCGGCACCACGAAGATCACGGCCGGCTCGGTCCGCGGCAACACCGCCGCCCTCGCCCCCGGCGGCATCCTCAACACCGGCGGCACCGTCACGCTCTCGGTCAGCGTGGTCGCGAGCAACACGCCCACCAACTGCGCCGGCAGCGACGTCCCCGTCACCGGCTGCACGGGCTGAGGCGGGGCCCGCGGCCCCGGCACTCCCGTACGAGTGTCCCGGCGCAGGCCGTGCTGCCGACCGGGCCCGGTTTCCGTACGGTGATCCCATGCAGATCTTCGGCGTGGACATCGGCGGATCCGGCATCAAGGGCGCACCCGTGGACCTGGAGCGCGGCGACCTCGCGCACGAGCGCCACAAGGTCCTGACCCCGCACCCGGCCACCCCCGAGGGGGTGGCCGACTGCGTGGCGGAGGTGGTCTCGGCCTTCGACTGGTCCGGCCCGGTCGGGGTGACCTTCCCCGGCGTCGTCACCGACGGCATCACCCGGACGGCCGCCAACGTCGACAAGGGCTGGGTGGACCTGGACGCCCGCACCCTGCTCTCCGGCCGGCTCGGCGGCCTGCCCGTGACGGTCCTCAACGACGCCGACGCGGCCGGGGTGGCCGAGATGACCTTCGGCGCGGGCCGCGGCCGGACCGGCACCGTCATCCTGCTCACCCTCGGCACCGGCATCGGCAGCGCCGTCTTCACCGACGGCCGGCTGCTCGCCAACACCGAGCTGGGCCATCTGGAGCTGCGCGGCCACGACGCCGAGACCAAGGCCTCCACCCGCGCCAAGGAGGAAGAAGACCTCAGCTGGGAACACTGGGCCAAGCGCGTCCGCCGGTACCTGGCGCACGTGGAGATGCTCTTCTCGCCCGAACTGTTCATCATCGGCGGCGGCGTCAGCCGCAAGGCCGAGAAGTTCCTCCCGCTGCTGGACGGCATCCGGGCCGACATCGTCCCCGCCCAGCTCCAGAACAACGCCGGCATCGTGGGCGCGGCGATGGCGGCCCGCCGGGCCACCCAGGTCTGAGGAGTCCGCCCCGGCGGCTACCGCGTACGCTGCGGCAGCCGCCGGCGGCCGATCAGCACCGCCTTGCGCACCACCGCGATCAACGCGGCCAGCAGCGTCCCCGCGTACAGCCAGCCGGCGTGCAGCGCGAGGGCGGTCACCACCCCCATCAGCTGCCCGCCGAGCCCGCCCGAGCCCCCGGCGATCGGCCAGACCCCGGCGGCGAAGGCGATCGGCACCGCGATCGGCGCGGTGATCAGGTCCGCCGGCCGCACCCACAGCGCGGTCGCCGCCGCCACCGGCACGAAGAGCAGCCCGTACGCGATCATCGAGCCGTCGAAGAGCAGCCAGTCCAGCCCGGCTACCACCACCATCGCGGCACAGGCGAACAGCCCCCCGCCCAACCCCGTCAGCCGCGGTCGGGGCAGCCGGCGCAGCAGCGGCACCACGGGACGCCCCGGCCGGCCACCCGCCCCGGCCCGCACGGCGGACTGGCCCGGCTGCGGGGGCAGCCCGGCGGGCCGCCGGCCCTGGGGCCGTCGCTGGGGGTGATACGGCGATCGCGTCCTGTGTTGCTCCACCCGACAAAACTAGGCGGCGGGGGCCCGCCAGGCCCCCTGGACACGTCGACCGGTACTCATCGGAAAGTAAACTGTCCGACGGCCCGGCTCCGGGCCGGGTGTCCAACCCCTCCAGCTCACGGGAAGTCGTCAACGTGTCGCTCACGATCGGAATCGTCGGTCTGCCGAATGTCGGCAAGTCGACCCTGTTCAACGCCCTGACCAAGAACGACGTGCTGGCGGCCAACTACCCGTTCGCCACCATCGAGCCCAACGTCGGCGTCGTCGGTGTCCCGGACCCGCGCCTGGCCGTGCTGGCCGGCATCTTCGGCTCCCAGAAGGTCCTCCCCGCGACCGTCGACTTCGTCGACATCGCCGGCATCGTCCGCGGCGCCAGCGAGGGCGAGGGCCTGGGCAACAAGTTCCTCGCGAACATCCGTGAGTCGGACGCGATCTGCCAGGTCATCCGCGCCTTCAAGGACGAGAACGTCGTCCACGTCGACGGCAAGGTCTCGCCCAAGGACGACATCGAGACGATCAACACCGAGCTGATCCTGGCCGACCTCCAGTCCATCGAGAAGGCGGAGCCCCGCCTGACGAAGGAGTCCCGCCTCCAGAAGGACAAGGTCGCGGTCCTGGCCGCGGTCGTCGAGGCGCGCAAGATCCTCGAGGAGGGCCACACCCTCTTCTCGAAGGGCATCACCAAGGGCACCGAGCAGGGCGACCTGCTCCACGAGCTGCACCTGCTCACCACCAAGCCGTTCCTCTACGTCTTCAACGTGGACGAGGACGAGCTGGTGGACGAGGCCTTCAAGGCCGAGCAGTCCGCCCTGGTCGCGCCGGCCGAGGCGATCTTCCTCAACGCCAAGCTGGAGGCCGACCTGGCCGAGCTGGACGACGAGGAGGCCCTGGAGCTCCTTCAGTCCGTCGGCCAGGAGGAGCCCGGCCTGGCCACCCTCGGCCGCGTCGGCTTCGCCACCCTGGGCCTGCAGACCTACCTGACGGCCGGCCCCAAGGAAACCCGCGCCTGGACCATCAAGCAGGGCGCCACCGCCCCCGAGGCCGCCGGCGTCATCCACACCGACTTCCAGCGCGGCTTCATCAAGGCCGAGATCATCTCCTTCGCCGACCTCGTCGACTGCGGCTCCGTCGCCGAAGCCCGCGCCAAGGGCAAGGCCCGCATGGAGGGCAAGGACTACGTCATGCAGGACGGCGACGTCGTCGAGTTCCGCTTCAACGTCTGATCCACATGTCCCGGAGTGTGCGGCGCGCTGCTCACCACCGGGAGGGGCTGGGCTCTCATGGAGCCCAGCCCATTTATTTCGCGACTCGGTTTATTTCGGCGAGTAGTCGAGGCATTGGGATAGGGTCTAATCTGATGCGACGATTCGCGACTAGGCATGGGGGGTCGGGGTGACCGAGGCCATCTCGCACAACGAGCTGATTCCGATCGAGAGTCAGACGAAGACGATACAGACCTGCTTCCAGCAGTGCCTGTACGAAGTTCCCAACTTTCAGCGCCCCTACAGTTGGTCGCAGGACCAGCTCATGGATTTCTGGGACGACGTGATCCTGGCGAAGGGCGATTTCTTCTTCGGCTCCACGGTCACGTGGGTCAGTAAGAAGAGAGACCTCTTCAACGACACGTACTCGATCATCGACGGCCAGCAGAGACTGACCACGAGTGCGATCCTGCTCTCCGTGGTCCGAGACGCCTTCAACCAGGTCGCTGAGAAATACGACGACGTTGAGGGGTTCGACGTAGACGTGGCTTCCAGTCAGGCAGCCACGACTCAGAAATACCTGATGGTGCAGGATGATGACGGAAAAAACTACCCCATCCTGCGTCGATCTGAAAACATGTTCTATGAGGTAATTCAGAACCCTAACGCCATTCCGTCTGGGGTTAAATGGAATGAGAGCGCAAAGCGCATTGGGGAAGCGCGAGAGTTCTTCGAGGAGAAGGTGATTGGCGCCGTCAAGGATATGGCGCCAGCTGACCAGGTCGAACGCCTCAAATCAATCAGATCGAATGCCCTGAAGGCGCGCGTAATTCAGGTGGAGCTTGCTTCCGAGGAAGACGGCTTCCTCGTGTTCGAGACGCTTAACACCCGTGGCGCGGATCTGCGGCTTGCGGACCTCGTCAAGAACCTTCTGATCCGCGGTGGAGCAACCGAGGCCGCTGACCGACAGGCCATTGCGGACAGGTGGGATCGGCTCGTCGAACGCGTTCAACTGGATCGCTTGAGTAGCGATCTCGTGGACAGGTTTATCTGGCAGTCTTGGAACTCGAGGCGAGAAGCTGTAAAGGAACCCGAGCTGTTCAAGGAGATCAGCCGCCTGGTGAGCGGTGATCCTGCTGCCCACATCTCCTATCTGCGAGAGCTGGAAGCGGACGCAGAAACGTACGAGGGTCTAGAGGCCGAGCACGTACAAGTCCAGCTCAAAGTCCCTGGTATGCGTAACGCGTTCGCGATCCCGGAGTTCGTGGACAGCGTTCGGGCCCTCGCCATCTTCAACGTCTCGGTAGCGAACTCCATGGTCCTCGCCGTAGCGCGCAAGTACCGAGAGACACACTTGATCAAACAGGCGCAGGTTATCGAGGTGTTGCGCCTCGTCGAGTCGTTTCACTTCCAATACACCGCGCTGACGAACAGTGGTTCGACGGGCGGCACGCGCAGCCGGTACAACCGCTTCGCCGTTCGCCTAGAAGCTGCCACCTCCATCAACCAAGTTGTGGAGGCGATCGAAGACCTGAGAGTCAAGCTCGGCGCCAGCCTGCCGGCCCGAGCCCGAGCGCACCAAGCGTTCTGCTCGCTCTTCTATGCGCCCAACCTGCAACTTAACCAGGCGCAGAAGCCGCGATCGCGCAAGATCTTCATCGCCTACGTGTTGATGTCGTTCGCGAAGCTGGAGAAGCTACTGCCTGCGGGCCAGAACCTCTCGACGTGGTCGATCGAGCACATCAAGCCCCAGTCGATGGCGACGACCGAGTACACCGACCCGGTCTACTCGGTGGGCAACCTGACGCTGTTGACGGAGCGGCTCAACAACTCCCTCGGGGACGCATCCCTCCTCGACAAGGCTGTCGCGCTTAAGAAGGGCCGTGCCTACTTCGATCCGCGACTTGAGGAGTGGGCGGCCACCGGCGCCGACACTCCGTCCGACGCCCAGATCGCTGAGAGGGCGCAGTTCCTGGCGGACGACGCGTTGGATCGGGTCTGGAAGCTGTAACCCGTACTGCTTGACTGTGGCCGACCAGCCCTACTCGGCCACAGTCAAGCGGCGGCAGGCGTTCTGCTGCTGCTGCTGTGAGCCTGTGGCCGGGTCGCTTCCGGGTCTACACCTGCCTGGACATGCGGGAGGCCGCCCCGCAGCTCACTTCCTGGCGCCTGTCGCCCGGGTTGACATGGTGATCGCTGTTCCGTAGTGTTCTCCGAGTTGTCCGACGTGAGCGCCGACCCCGGTCGGTCCCCGGACAGTCATTCCGCAAGCACCCAATCGAACGAACGATGCACTTTGTCGTCTCGTTTTCATGCGTATTTGCGAATGAGGAATCCGTGTCCGAAGGGCACGCCCCCGATTAGCTCGGGAGCGAGGAATCCGCTACTGTCTCACTCGTCGGAAGGGCCCAACAGCCCGGAAGGCAAACCCCGCTGACTGGGAGTCAGGCCCGAAAGGATCTGATAGAGTCGGAAACGCCGGAAGGGAAAAGCCGCGAAAGCGACTGGAACCGGAAAGCACCGAGGAAATCGGGTCCGGAAAGATCTGATAGAGTCGGAAACGCAAGAACGAAGGAAGCGCCCGGAGGAAAGCCCGCGAGGGTCAGTACAAAGGAAGCGTCCGCACCTTGAGAACTCAACAGCGTGCCAAAAATCAACGCCAGAAGTTGATACCCCGACTCACTTCGGTGAGTTGAGGTTCC
>NZ_JBFBGK010000070.1:0-46034 GCF_040684615.1 Streptomyces sp. NPDC089919 | reverse complement strand
GCCGAGAAGGCCGTGGCCGAGGCGCGGCCCTGGTCAGCCGGGCACCGGCCGCCTCGGCCCGGCCCCCGGCCGCGGCCGGCTCCGGACCGGCCGCCGGCCCCTCGCACGACACCGCGGCGGGCGGCCACCGGCACACCGCCACCCCCTGGGAGCGGGCCCGGGCCACCGCCGCCCGGGCGGGCGCCGCCGCCGGCTCCCGCAGCCACCGGACCCCGCTGGCCGATGCCCTGGGCGAGGTACTGGCCGGGCCCCTGGAGGCCCTGACCGACCTGCCCTCCTTCGACACCTCCGCCATGGACGGCTGGGCCGTGGCCGGCCCGGGCCCCTGGCGGGTCCGCGGTACCGACGACGCGGCGGCCGGGGACCCCGGGGGCGTGCTCGCGGGCTCCGCGCCCGCCGCCCCGCTGGCCGACGGCGAGGCCGTCCGGATCGCCACCGGCGCCCGGATCCCCGCCGACACCACCGCCGTGATCCGCAGCGAGCACGCCCACCACGACCCGGCCAAGGCCCGGCTGTACGCCGAGCGCGAGGTGCACACCGGCCAGGACATCCGCCCGCGCGGCCAGGAGTGCCGCTCCGGGGACCTGCTGCTGCCCGCCGGGGTGCCGGTCACCCCCGCCGTGCTCGGGCTGGCGGCCGCGGCCGGGTACGACGAGCTCACCACCGTGGCCCGCCCCCGGGTGGAGGTGCTGGTCCTCGGCGACGAGCTGCTGTCCTCGGGGCTGCCCCGTGAGGGGCTGATCCGCGATGCCCTCGGTCCGCTGCTCGGCCCCTGGCTCACCGCCCTCGGTGCCGAGGTCGTCGGGACCCGGCGGCTCGGTGACGACGCCGAGGCCCTGTACGCGGCCGTCACCGGCTCCACCGCCGATCTGGTGCTGACCACCGGCGGCACGGCCGCCGGCCCGGTGGACCACGTCCACCCGGTCCTCCACCGGGCCGGCGCCGAGCTGCTGGTCGACGGGGTGGCGGTACGCCCCGGGCACCCCATGCTGCTGGCCCGGCTCGCCTCCGGACGGCACCTGGTGGGCCTGCCGGGCAATCCGCTGGCCGCCGTCTCCGGGCTGCTGACCCTGGCCGAGCCGCTGCTGCGGGCCCTGGCCGGGCACGGCCCCGCGCCGCTGTACACCGTCCCCGTCCGGGACGAGGTCCAGGGGCACCCGTACGACACCCGGCTGGTGCCGGTGGTGCTGCGCGGCGAGCACGCCGTACCGCTGCGCTACAACGGCCCGGCCATGCTGCGCGGGATCGCGGCCGCGGACGCATTGGCGGTGGTACCGCCGCACGGCGCGCGGGCGGGACAGGAGCTCGAACTCCTCGACCTGCCGTGGCCCCACGGGCGTTGTTTCACGTGAAACAACCAGGCCACGACGCCATGGCCCGCGGGGCCGACGAGAGCCTGGTCACCCGCCGGGTGAAGCTGCCCAAGCGGGTGGTGGAGCGCCCGCTGCGACAGGTCGGCAAGCGGCTGCTGATGGCCCTGACCGTGCTGGTCCTGACCGTGTTCATCGTCTGGATCGACCGGGCCGGGTACCACGACAACGCCGACGGCAAGGTCGACCTGCTCGACTCCGTCTACTACGCCACCGTGACCCTGTCGACCACCGGCTACGGCGACATCGTCCCGTACGGCGACTCGGCCCGGCTGGCCAACGTCCTGCTCATCACGCCGCTGCGCGTGCTGTTCCTGATCATCCTGGTCGGCACCACTCTCGAAGTCCTCACCGAGCGGACCCGCGAGGAGTGGCGACTGAACCGCTGGAGGGCCCAGTTGCGCGAGCACACCGTCGTCGTCGGATTCGGCACGAAGGGCCGCTCCGCACTCCAGACGCTGCTGGCCACCGGCCTGCGCAAGGAGCAGGTGGTGGTCGTCGACCCCAGCGCCAAGGTCATCGACATGGCCAACTCCGAAGGGTTCACCGGGGTGGTGGGCGACGCGACCCGCACCGACGTGCTGCTGCGCGCCGAACTCCACAAGGCCCGGCAGGTGGTGGTCGCCACCCAGCGGGACGACACTGCGGTACTGGTCACCCTGACGGCCCGGCAGCTCAACCGCGGGGCGAAGATCGTGGCGGCGGTCCGTGAGGAGGAGAACGCCCCGCTGCTGCGCCAGTCGGGTGCGGACGCGGTGATCACCAGCGCCAGCGCGGCCGGCCGCCTGCTGGGCCTGTCGGTGCTCAGCCCGAGCGCGGGCACGGTCATGGAGGACCTGATCCAGCAGGGCAGCGGGTTGGACCTGCTGGAGCGCCCGGTGACCAGGGCCGAGGTGGGCAAGGGCGTCCGGGAGACCGACGACCTGGTGGTCAGCGTGGTGCGCGGGCACCGGCTGCTGGCGTACGACGACCCGCACGCCAGCCCGCTGGAGCTGACCGACCGCCTGATCGTCATCGTCCGCGCGAAGCCGCACGGCGCGGACGCGGACTAGTCCGGGGCCGGGCCGCGGGGGCCGGGGCCGAGTAGCCTCGCGGCCATGCATGCGATCACGATCCCCCAGCCCGGCGGACCCGAGGCCCTGGTGTGGGCCGAAGTCCCCGATCCCGTACCCGGCGAGGGCGAAGTCCTCGTGGAGGTCGCCGCCAGTGCCGTGAACCGGGCGGACCTGCTCCAGCGCCAGGGCTTCTACGACCCGCCCCCGGGCACCTCCCCCTACCCCGGCCTCGAATGCGCGGGCCGCATCACGGCCCTGGGCCCGGGCGTCACCGGCTGGTCGGTGGGCGACGAGGTCTGCGCCCTGCTGACCGGCGGCGGGTACGCCGAGCAGGTCGCGGTCCCGGCCGGACAGCTGCTGCCGGTACCGGCGGGCGTGGACCCGATCACCGCCGCGGCCTTGCCTGAGGTGGTCTGTACCGTTTGGGCCAACGTGTTCATGCTGGCCCGGCTGCGGCCGGGGGAGACGCTGCTGGTGCACGGCGGGGGCAGCGGGATCGGGACCATGGCCATCCAGCTGGCTAAGGCGGTGGGGGCGCGCGTGGCCGTGACGGCCGGCAGCGCGGAGAAGCTGGCGCGCTGCAAGGAACTGGGCGCGGACGTGCTGATCGACTACCGCGAGCAGGACTTCGTGGCCGAGGTGAAGGAGGCCACCGGGGGTGCCGGGGCGGACGTGATCCTGGACATCATGGGCGCCAAGTACCTGTCCCGGAACGTCGACGCGCTGGCGGTCAACGGCCGCCTGGTGATCATCGGGCTCCAGGGCGGGGTCAAGGCCGAGCTCAACCTGGGCGCGCTGCTGGCCAAGCGGGCGGCGGTGGCCGGTACGACGCTGCGGGGGCGGCCGGTGGACGAGAAGGCCGCGATCGTGGCGGCCGTCCGCGAGCACGTCTGGCCCCTGATCGAGGCCGGCCGCCTGCACCCGGTCGTGGACCGGCGCTTCCCCCTCGCCGAGGCCTCCGAGGCGCACGCGGCGCTCGAGTCCGGCGCCCCGGTGGGCAAGGTCCTGCTGGTCCGCTAGCGGATGCGGCGGCCCCCGTCGGCCGGCCCGCTGCCGGGTCGCACCCGGCGGCGAGCGGGCCGGCGGGGGCGGGCCCGCCGGTCGCCGGCTAGAGCGTGCGCAGGAGCACCGAGGGGGACTCCACGCAGTCGGCGACGTACCGGAGGAAGCCGCCGGCCGTGCCGCCGTCGCAGACCCGGTGGTCGAAGGTCAGCGACAGCTGGACCACCTGGCGGACCGCCAGCTCCCCGGCGTGCACCCACGGCTTGGGGACGATCCGCCCGACCCCCAGCATGGCCGCCTCCGGGTGGTTGATGATCGGCGTCGAGCCGTCCACCCCGAACACGCCGTAGTTGTTGAGCGTGAACGTCCCGCCGGTGAGGTCCGCCGGGGACAGCCGCCCCGCCCGGCCCAGCTCGGTCAGCCGGGTGAACTCGGCCGTCAGGCCCTCCGCGCCGAGCCGGCCGGCGTCCCGGACCACCGGCACGACCAGCCCGCGCTCGGTCTGGGCCGCGAAGCCCAGGTGCACCGAGGGCAGCCGGACGATCTCGCCGGCCGCCAGGTCGACGGTGGAGTTGAGCTCCGGGTACCGGGCCAGCGCGGCCGTGCAGATCCGGGCCAGCAGCGCCAGCACGGAGATCTTGGGACCGCCCGCGGCGTTCATCGCGGCCCGCGCGGCCATGAGTTCGGTGGCGTCCGCGTCCACCCAGCAGGTCGCGTCCGGGATCTCCCGGCGGCTGCGGGAGAGCTTGTCGGCCACCGCGCCGCGGAGCCCCTTGAGCGGGATCCGCTCCCCGGCCGGGGCGGGGGTGGCGGCGACCGCCGGGGCCGGGCGCAGCGCGGCCTCGACGTCGGCGCGCAGGATCAGGCCCTCGGGCCCGCTGCCCGCCAGCGAGCGCAGGTCGACGCCGTGGTCCTTGGCGAGCTTGCGGACCAGCGGGGAGATGACGGGCACCGGGCCGGCGGGCGCCGGCGCGGCCACCGGAGCGGCGACCGCCACCGGAGCCGGCGCGACAGGCGCGGCCGCCGGAGCCGCCGGGCCGGCCGGCCGCACCCGCCGGCGCCGGGCCGGCCGGGAGTGGTCGGTGCCGTAGCCGACGAGGACGTTGCCCGAACCGCTCTCGGCCGGGGCCGGCTCGTCCGCGGGCGTGGTGCCCGAGCCGACCGCCACCGTCAGCAGCGGGGCGCCGACCGGGAGTTCGGTGCCCTCCTCGCCGAAGCGGGCCGTCACCACGCCGCCGTACGGGCAGGGCACCTCGACCATCGCCTTGGCGGTCTCCACCTCGACCACCGGCTGGTCGACGGCGACCACGTCGCCCACGGCCACCAGCCAGCGGACGATCTCGGCCTCGGTGAGGCCTTCGCCGAGGTCCGGCAGCTTGAACTCCAGTACCTGTGGCATCAGTTCTCCCACTGGAGTCGGGCGACCGTGTCAAGGATCCGGTCCACGCCGGGCAGGTGGTGCTTCTCCAGCATCGGCGGCGGGTACGGGATGTCGAAGCCCGCCACCCGCAGCACCGGCGCCTCCAGGTGGTGGAAGCACCGCTCCGTGACGCGCGCGGCGATCTCGCCGCCGGGGCCGCCGAAGCCGGTGGACTCGTGGACCACCACCGCGCGGCCGGTGCGGCGCACCGAGGCGGCGACCGTCTCGTCGTCGAAGGGCACCAGCGAGCGCAGGTCGAGGACTTCGAGGTCCCAGCCCTCGGCCGTGGCGGCCTCGGCGGCCTCCAGGCAGACCGGCAGGGACGGACCGTAGGTGATCAGGGTGGCGCTGGTGCCGGGCCGCCGCACCACGGCGCGGCCGATCGGCGCCACCGCCGCCGGCGCCTCGGGCGACCAGTCCGCCTTGGACCAGTACAGCCGCTTGGGCTCCAGGAAGATCACCGGGTCGTCGGAGGCGATCGAGGCCCGCAGCAGGCCGTACGCGTCCTCGACCGTGGCCGGGGTGACCACGTGCAGCCCCGGGGTGGCCATGTAGTAGGCCTCGGAGGAGTCGCAGTGGTGCTCGACGCCGCCGATGCCACCGCCGTACGGGATGCGGATGGTGATCGGCAGCGACATCGCCCCGCGGGTGCGGTTGCGCATCTTCGCGACGTGGCTGAACAGCTGCTCCATCGCCGGGTAGGCGAAGGCGTCGAACTGCATCTCGACCACCGGGCGCAGCCCGTACATCGCCATGCCCACGGCCGTGCCGAGGATGCCCGCCTCGGCGAGCGGGGTGTCGGTGACCCGGTCCTCGCCGAACTCCTTGGCGAGCCCGTCGGTGATCCGGAAGACCCCGCCCAGGGCGCCGACGTCCTCGCCCATCACGTGGACGGTCGGGTCCTCGGCCATCGCGTCGCGCATGGCGCGGGTCAGCGCCTGCGCCATGGTGGCGGGCTTGCGGGTCTGCGCGGGGGTCGCGGTCTGCGCCACGGTGGCCATCACTCGGCCTCGGCTTCCAGTTCGGCGCGGAGCACGGCCGCCTGCTCGCGCAGCTGGTCCGTCTGCTCGGCGTAGACGTGCGTGAAGAGGTCCATCGGGTCCAGCACCGGCTCGGCGTTCATCCGCTCGCGCAGGGCCGCGGCCATCGTCTCCGCGGACTCCTTCGCGGCCTCGATGCCGGCCTCGTCGAGCAGCCCGCGGGCGGTCAGCTCGCGCTCCAGCAGCAGGATGGGGTCGTGCCCCTTCCAGGCCTCGACCTCGGCGTCGCCGCGGTAGCGGGTGGCGTCGTCGGCGTTGGTGTGCGCTTCCATGCGGTAGGTGACGGCCTCGATCAGGGTCGGCCCGCCGCCGGACCGGGCGCGGTGGACGGCCTCGGAGAGGACGTCGTGGACGGCGGCGATGTCGTTGCCGTCGACCAGCCGGCCGGGCATGCCGTACCCGACGGCCTTGTGGGCCAGGGAGGGCGCGGCGGTCTGCTTGGCGAGCGGCACGGAGATGGCGAAGCCGTTGTTCTGGACCAGGAAGACCACCGGGGCCTGCCAGACGGCGGCGAAGTTCAGGGCTTCGTGGAAGTCGCCCTCGCTGGTGCCGCCGTCGCCGACCATGGCGAGCGCGACCACGTCGTCGCCGCGCAGCCGGGCCGCGTGGGCCAGGCCGACCGCGTGCGGCAGCTGGGTGGCGAGCGGGGTGCTCAGCGGGGCTATCCGGTGCTCGTGCGGGTCGTAGCCGGTGTGCCAGTCGCCGCGCAGCAGCGTCAGCGCCTGGACCGGGTCCAGGCCCCGGGCGACGGCCGCGAGGGTGTCGCGGTAGCTCGGGAAGAGCCAGTCCTGCTCCTCCAGCACCAGCGCGGCCGCGATCTCGCAGGCCTCCTGGCCGACCGTGGACGGGTAGACCGCGAGCCGGCCCTGCCGGGTGAGGGCGGTGGCCTGGGCGTTGTACCGCCGGCCGCGGACCAGCTCGGCGTAGCAGCGGCGCATCAGCTCGGGGTCGAGACGGTCCGCGGCGGGCGTGCCGAGGACCCGGTGGGGCTCGGCGTCCGGAAGCAGCGGGGCGGCGTCGGTACGGGGCCTCCAGGCCGGCGGCGGGGTGGGACGGTAGTCCGCACCGGGCAGCTCTTGGACCGTCATGTCGGCAGGCACCTCCTCGTAGGAAGCGGGCATAGGGCAGCCTCGGCTGTGAGGTGCCTCACCTACCGATTGTTCGGTCGTGGACGCATTTTGGCTACAGGCCACCGGAGGCTGTGGACAAAAGTGCCCGCAGAGCCTGGGATGGACGCAGGACGTCCAGGAGAGGGGAGCCGCAGGCGATGGCGGATGAACAAATGGCCGAGCCGGCCCAGGAGGGCCCCGAGGCCCCGCTGCCCGTGCCGGCCCCGGAGACCCCCGTCCCCGCCGCCCCGGCCCGTCCGCTGGACGCCATCGACCGCTCGATCCTCCAGATGCTCCAGACGGACGGCCGCGCCTCGATACGGTCGGTCGCCGAGCGGGTGCACGTCTCCCGCGCCAACGCCTACTCCCGGATCAACCGGCTCATCGACGACGGGGTCATCCGGGGGTTCTCGGCCAGGGTCGACCACGAGCGGGCCGGGCAGGGCGCCTCGGCCTACATCACCCTGCGGATCGTGCAGAACTCCTGGCGGACGGTCCGCGAGCAGCTGCAGGAGCTGCCGGGGGCCGCGCACATCGCGCTGGTCAGCGGCGACTTCGACGTCCTGCTGCTGGTGCACACCCCCGACAACCGCTCGCTGCGGGAGCTGGTCCTCACCCGGCTGCAGTCCATCCCCGAGGTGCTGTCGACGCGGACGCTGCTGGTCTTCGAGGAGACCGACCTCGACCCGTTCACCTCGGGCGGGGCGTAGCCCCGCCCGAGGTGGGGCGTAGCCCCGCCCGCCCGAGCCCCCCGGTCAGGGGGCCGGGTCGGCCAGCCCGTCCTCCCGGACCCGCAGCGCCAGGTCGATCTTGGTGTAGGTGGGCCGGCCGGCCTGCTGGTACTTCTCCTTGACCCGGTCGAGGTAGTACTTGGCGGTGTTCGGGCTGATGGCGGCCCGCCGCGCGGTGGCCTTGAGGGTGAGCCCGGAGGCGTAGTCGAGCAGCACCTGGAGCTCCCGGGGCGCCAGCCGCGGCCGGGCCGGGCCGGTGTCGTAGGCCCAGGCGAAGGCCAGTTCGGGGCTGTGCCCGGTGCCGCCGGCGGCGATCGCCTCGACCGCCTCCACCAGCGCCTCCAGCGGCTGGTCCTTGGTGAGGTAGCCGTCCGCCCCGGCGGCGATGGTGGCGACGATCCGCTCCCGGTCGGTGACCGTGCTGATCATCAGGACCCGGCTGCCGGCCGCGCGCAGCCGGCGGACGTTCTCCTCGGGGACCGAGCCGTCGCCGAGGACCAGGTCCAGCAGCACCACGTCGGCGGGCGGGTCCGGCGGCCCCGACGGCTCCTGGGGGGCTCCCGGCGCCCCCACGGGCCCTCCCGGGGCCCGGTCGGCCGCCGGGGCCGCCAGCAGCGCCCCCACGGTCGGCACGGTCGCCAGCAGCCGCAGCCGGTCGGTACCGGCCAGCCAGGAGCGCAGCCCGTCCCGGAGCAT
The DNA here is from genome assembly GCF_040684615.1 of Streptomyces sp. NPDC089919. Taxonomy (NCBI): domain Bacteria; kingdom Bacillati; phylum Actinomycetota; class Actinomycetes; order Kitasatosporales; family Streptomycetaceae; genus Streptomyces; species Streptomyces sp. NPDC089919. Next base: position 37,611 of record NZ_JBFBGK010000070.1, on the reverse strand, counting down.
CCGGTCGTCGTCCACCACCGCCACCGTGATCACGCGGGCCACCTCAGTTCCACTCGGGTGCCCTCTCCGGGGGCGCTCTCCACCAGGGCGAGACCGCCCACCGCCGCCATCCTGGCGTGCACGGACCGCCGCAGTCCCGTCCCGGTCCCGGCGGCCGTGACGGTCCCGGCCGCGCCGGGCGGGCCGGCCGGCTCCGGATCGAAGCCCGCGCCCCGGTCCACCACGGTCACCACCACCTGCGGCCCGTCCCCGGCCGCGGGGCCTGCCGGGCCGCCGCCGCCCACCGCGGTCAGGTAGGCCCGCCCGGTGCCGGCGTGCACCCGGACGTTGTTCAGCGCCTCGGCCGCCGCCGCGGACAGCGCGGTGGCCACCGGCCCGGGCACCTCCGGCAGCGCGTGGTACTGCGCACTGACCTTCAGGCCCAGGCACTCGGCGGACCGGACCGCCTCCTCCAGCGCCGCCCCCACCGGGACCGGCAGCTCGGCACCGCCCGGCCGGGGCTCGTCGTCCCGCTGCACCAGCCGCCGCAGGTACGCCGCCTCGCGGGCGCACCGCTCCCGCACCTGGGGGGTGTTGGCGTCCACCACGCCCGCGGCGATGGCCGTCAGGGTGGCGAGCACGGTGTCGTGCAGGGCCCGGTGGTGGGCCAGCCGCTCCGCCTCCCGGGCCCGCCGGGCCTCCGCGGTCACCGCCCGCTGCTGCGCGTCGTCCAGCAGCGCCCCCTGGCGGCGCAGGTACCACCAGAAGACCGCGGTCATCACGGCCGAGGAGACCACCGAGATGGAGTGCCCGATGAGTTCGCCCGAGACGTGGCCCCGGGCCCAGGCGTGGGCGCACACCACCAGCACCACGGCCGTCGTGCCGCCCCGCAGGCTCAGCGCCACCCCGGCCGTCCCGGTCGCGGACCCGCCCAGCAGCATCAGCCAGCCCTTGGGGGCGACCGCCTCGTCGCCGAGGGCCGTGGTGCCCAGGAAGGGCAGCGCGCAGCCGGTGATCAGCACGTCCGCCCACACCCAGCGGCGGTCGAACCAGCCCCGGGAGTGCGCGCCGCCGTAGAGCATCAGGCTCAGGGCGAGGGCGGTGCCGAGGATGACCCAGGGGGCGGGTCCGCCGGTCGTGCCAGGCGGCCGCCGGGCCACCGCGGCCGCGCCCACGGCGAGGTGACTGGCCCGGTACAGTCCGGTCGCCAGGATCAGGAAGCGCTGCGCGCGCTGTAGCCCCGAGCCGATCCTCACCACAGCCTCCGCCGTGAACACACCCCCCTGAAAGGGCGGGTACCCCGCTCTCAGTGGATCTCGCTAACTTCAAGACCGTCAAGAAAGTAGCCAGACAGACGGTTTCGGTCGTTTCCAGTCAGGAGGAAACGTGTCGCAACTACGTGGCCGGTTCAGCTGGCGCGGGCGCTCCGGCGTCCGGGCGGATTCCCCCGCGGTGCCGCTGCACGCCTCGGGAATCAACGACTCCCCCTGAACCGCCTGCCCAAGGGGGGAGTGGGCCGTCGCCGGGACCCCCGTACCCGGCGACGGCCCGCGGGCATGTCCGCACGCGGCGCGGCATGACCCATGGGTGGCGGAACGCTCCGCCGGGCCGAGCGCGCAGGGGCCGCCCGGTCCGGCGGAGCCCTTTTCGGAGGCCGGATCCGGCTGCCGGGTCCCCGGACCGGACGACACCGACGGCCCGGCCGCCGCATCCGGCGGGCCCGGGCCGTCGGGACGAGCCGGTACTAGCGCCCCGGGGCCGTGCGCAGCCCGTCGAAGGCCAGGTGCGCCACCGCGGCCGCGACCTGTTCCGGGTCCACGCCCCCGCCCGCCTGCGGCCGGTACCACTCCACCAGGGAGTTGACCATGCCGAAGAGCAGCCGGGTGGCCAGCCGGGTGTCCACGTCCGCCCGCAGGTCGCCGTCGGCCTGCGCGGCGCCCAGGAGTTCGGCGACCCGGTGGTCGAACTCGCGGCGCCGCTCCAGCGCCCACCGCTCGGTGCGGGTGTTGCCGCGCACCCGCAGCAGCAGCGTGACGTAGGGCAGTTCGGCGACCAGCACCTCCACCGTCCGCCGGGTGACGTACTCGACCCGCTCCACCGCGCGGCCGCGCAGCGCGCCCGGCTCCTCGAGGATCCCGAAGAGGCCGTCCAGCGCCCGGCTCACGGCCCGGCGCAGCAGCTCCTCCTTGCCCGCGACGTGGTGGTAGATCGAGGACTTCGAGATGCCGGCGGCCTTGGACAGGTGCTCCATCGAGGTGCCGTCGTAGCCGCGTTCGTTGAAGACCTGCACCGCGACCGAGAGCAGCGTCTCGGGAGTGTAGGTGTCCCGCCGGACGGTGGTCACGCGTCCTCCCCGTCCTCGACGGCCTCCGCGTCGGCGTCCTGCGAGCCGTCCTCGGCGTAGGACAACTTGAAGAGGGCCAGCGAGGGGGCGTACCGGCCACCCGGGCACCGCCCGTCGAGGTTCTGGAGCAGTTCGTAGGCCCAGTCCTGGCCGAGCCGCTCGTGCCACTCGCCGGGCCCGAGGGGGTAGTTGACGCCCCGGCGCATCGCGGTGTCGATGTCCTCGGCGGTCGCCGCGCCCTTGGCCACCGCGTCGGCGGCCAGGTCGATCAGCATCGCGACGGTCCGTGCGACGATCATGCCGGGGACGTCCCCGATCACGCTGACCCGCTTGCCGAGCTTCTGGAAGAGGCCGACGGCCTCGGCCAGGGTCCGCTCGGAGGTGTCCGGCGAGGCGGAGAGGGCGATCCGGCCGGCCGTGCGGTAGTCGAGGGCGAGGTCGAAGTAGACGACGTCCGCGAACTCCACCGAGGTCTTGCCGTCCGCGAGGACCAGCTGTCCCTCGCCGGGCAGCTGGATGTAGGGGCCCCCGGCGTCCGCGGTCGCCACCTCGACGCCCGCCTCCTCCATGAGCGCCACCAGCTCCGCGGCCGGGCCGAGGTCGCCGACCACGGTCACCTGCGCCGGGGCCTCCTCGGGACCGGCCGTGTGCGGCTCCGGGGCCGCGGCGCCGTCCTCGTACGAGAACCAGCCCCGGCCCGACTTGCGGCCGAGCCGGCCCGACTGGACCAGCCGGCGCTGGGCGAGCGAGGGCAGGAACTTGGGGCTGCGGAAGAAGGACTCCCACACCGAGCGGGTCACCGCTTCGTTGACGTCCTGGCCGATCAGGTCGGTCAGCTCGAAGGGGCCCATCTTGAAGCCGCCGCTCTCGCGGAGCACGGCGTCGATGGTGGCCGGGTCCGCGCCCTGCTCCTCGTACACCGCGAAGGCCTCGGCGTAGAAGGGGCGGGCGATCCGGTTGACGATGAACCCGGGGGTGTCGGAGCAGCGCACCGGGGTCTTCCCCCAGGCCAGGGCCGTGTCGTGGGCCAGCTCGACGGCGGTGTCGTCGGTGGCGTGGCCCCGGACCACCTCGACCAGCGGGAGCAGCGGCGCCGGGTTGAAGAAGTGCAGGCCGACGAAGCGGCCCGGGTGCTTGAGGGCGGCGCCCAGCTCGGTGACGGAGAGCGAGGAGGTGTTGGTGGCCAGCAGGCAGTCCGGCGCGACCACGGCCTCGAGCGCGGCGAACAGCTCGCACTTGACGGCGGTGTCCTCCAGGATCGCCTCGACCACCAGGGCGGCCTCGGCCAGCCCGGCCAGCTCCCCGGCGGCGGTGATCCGGCCGATCGCGGCGTCCGCCGCGGCGCGGTCCAGGCGCCCCTTGGCGCACAGCCGCTCCACCCGCTCCCGGACGGCCGTCACGGCCACCTCGGCCCGGCCGGCCAAGGCGTCGAAGAGGACCACGGGGTGACCTGCGAGGAGGGCCACCTGGGCGATGCCCTGGCCCATCGTGCCCGCGCCGACGACCGCCACCGGGCGGGACCTCTCGATTCCTGTCATGACCCCGATCCTCCCGCATAAGCCGTCCAGGACCGGACCCCGGGCCCTCTTGTCCCGACCGATCGTTCGGTTACTCTAACTCCAGTCTGCTCTTCTCTCCCTGCCTTCGCGCGATCCGCCCGGCTCAACGAGGAGTTGGTCCCTGATGCCCGCCGACCTCACCGTCCCCCAGCTTTCCGAGAAGCACCGGCCCACCCTCGACCAGGCGCTCGAGGCGATCCGCAGCCGTGCCTACTGGTCCCCGCACCCCGAGCACCCCAAGGCCTACGGCGAGAGTGCCCCCGCCGACGGCCAGGCGGCCTTCGACGCCCTCCGCGGCACCCGCTTCGACCTGGGCCAGCCCGGCACCGACGGCTGGGCGGGCGGCGAGGTGTCCCCGTACGGCATCGAGCTGGGCGTCGAGTACCCGCACGTCGACGCGGACGTCCTGCTGCCCGCGATGAAGGTCGGCATGGCGGCCTGGCGCGAGGCCGGGCCAGAGGCCCGCGCGCTGGTCTGCATCGAGATCCTGGCCCGGATCGGCGCCCGGACGCACGAGTTCGCCCACGCGGTCATGCACACCAGCGGCCAGGCCTTCATGATGGCCTTCCAGGCCGGCGGCCCGCACGCCCAGGACCGCGGCCTGGAGGCGGTGGCCTACGCGTACGAGGAGCAGACCCGGGTGCCCGGCCAGGCCGACTGGTCCAAGCCCCAGGGCAAGCGCGACCCGCTCCAGCTCGGCAAGACCTTCACGCCGGTGGCCCGCGGCATCGCGCTCATGATCGGCTGCAACACCTTCCCCACGTGGAACGGCTACCCCGGCCTGTTCGCCTCCCTGGCCACCGGCAACCCGGTCCTGGTCAAGCCGCACCCGCGCGCCGTGCTGCCGCTCGCGCTGACCGTCCAGGTCGCGCGCGAGGTGCTGGCCGAGGCCGGCTTCGACCCCAACCTGGTCGCACTGGCCGCCGAGCGGCCCGGCGAGGGCATCGCCAAGGAACTGGCGCTGCGCCCCGAGATCAGGATCATCGACTACACCGGCTCGACCTCCTTCGGCGACTGGCTGGAGACCAACGCCCGCCAGGCGCAGGTCTACACCGAGAAGGCCGGCGTCAACACCGTCGTCATCGACTCCACCGACGACTACAAGGGCATGCTCTCCAACCTGGCCTTCTCGCTGTCCCTGTACAGCGGCCAGATGTGCACCACCCCGCAGAACCTCCTCATCCCCCGCGAGGGCATCGCCACCGACCTCGGCGCCAAGTCGTACGACGAGGTGGTCGCGGACCTGGCCGGCGCGGTGAGCGGCCTGCTGGGCGACGACGCCCGGGCCAACGCCCTGCTGGGCGCCCTGGTCAACCCGGACGTCAAGGCCCGCCTGGAGGCGGCGGCCGGGCTCGGCGAGGTCGCGCTGGCCTCCCGCGAGGTCGCCAACCCGGAGTTCCCGGACGCGGTGGTCCGCACCCCGGTCATGGTCAAGCTGGACGGCTCGAAGCCGGACCCGGAGGCCGCCTACCTCTCCGAGTGCTTCGGCCCGGTCTCCTTCGCGGTGGCCGTGGACTCCACGGCCGACGCCCTGGAGCTGCTGCGGCGCACGGTCCGCGAGAAGGGCGCCATGACGGTCGGCGCGTACACCACCTCCGCCGACACCGAGCGGGCGCTGGAGGAGGTCTGCCTGGAGGAGTCGGCGCAGCTCTCGCTGAACCTCACGGGCGGGGTGTACGTCAACCAGACCGCGGCCTTCTCCGACTTCCACGGCTCCGGCGGCAACCCGGCCGCCAACGCCGCGCTGTGCGACGGCGCGTTCGTCGCCAACCGCTTCCGGGTGGTGGAGGTCCGCCGCCAGGCCTGATCAGGCGGGGTGCGGCCCGCCCCAGTGGAAGAGGGTCATGGCGACGCTGGTGGCCAGGTTGTAGCTGGACACCAGCGGCCGCATCGGCAGGGACACGAGGTGGTCCGCCCGGGCGCGCAGCTCGGGCGAGATCCCGTGCCGCTCGGAGCCGAAGGCCAGCAGCGCGTCGTCCGGGAGGGTGAGGGCACGGATGTCCTCGCCCTCCGGGTCGAGCGCGTAGAGGGGCCCGGCCGGCAGCTCGGCCAGCGCCAGCCGCTCGACCGCGGTGGCGTAGTGCAGCCCGGCGCCGGCCCGCACCACATTGGGGTGCCAGGGGTCCATGTCGCCGGTGGTGACCACCCCGGTGGCCCCGAAGCCTGCCGCGAGCCGGACCACGGCGCCGACGTTGCCGAGGTGGCGGGGGTTGTCCAGGACCACGACCGGCGCGGTACGCGGCCCCGCGAGCGCGGCGAGGTGCGCGGCGCGGTCGGGGCGGGCGGCGAGCGCGGCCACACCGGTGGGGTGCACCTTCAGCAGCAGCTCGTGCAGCACCTGCGCCGGGACCTCGCGGACCACGTCCTGCAGGGCGGGGGCGACGTCCGGGGCCAGTTGCTCCGCGAGCCGCAGCAGGGCGGTGCGGTCGTCGGTGAGCCCGGCCCTGACGTCCGCCCCGAAGCGCAGCGCGTGCTTCAGCGCGTGGAACCCGTCGAGCAGCACGCCCTCGTCCCGCGCGGCCTGCCACCCCGCCACCGCCTCCGCCACCGCGGCCCCGCTCTCACCCATCCCCCCACCCTATGCACCCGGCGCCGGCACGTCGCCCCGCCACCGACGCCCCGCGCCGGTGCGCTCGGTCCCGGCGCGGCCGGAGAGGCGCGGCAGGCGGGCGGCGGTCCACACCAGGAAGGCGGTCGGGAGGAAGACCGCGTCGGCGGCGATCATCGCGAGAGAGAAGAACGGCAGGCCCAGCAGCACCGCGATCCCCGCGTGCTCCAGCATCATCACCGCCAGCAGGACGTTCTTGACCCGCCGGTTGAAGAGCGTGAAGGGGAAGGCGACCTGCACCGCCACCGTCCCGTACGTCAGCAGCAGCACCACCACCCCGCTGGACCCCAGCAGCGAGGACAGCGCCGGCCACGGCGAGAAGTAGTCGAGGTTCAGCGGGTAGTACAGCGCCGTCCCGTCCTGCCACCGCGAGCCCTGGATCTTGTACCAGCCGGCCGTCGCGTAGATCAGGCAGACCTCCGCCATGATCACCAGCATGCCCGCGTTGTGCAGCAGGTTGGCGACCACGTCCAGCAGCGCCCGGCCCTCCCCCCGCGGGTCGTACCGCTCGGCCAGCCACCACAGCCCCTGCACGGCCCACAGCACGGCGAAGACCGCCAGCCAGCCGTCGGTGAGCTTCCCGGCCGCGGTGGCGGCCAGCAGGGCGGCCCCCAGCACCGCCCACAGCCAGGGACCGGCCCGCCCGGCCGGCAGCGGGGCGCCCGCCGCCCGGGCCCGGGCGGACCGGCGCGCGTCCAGCGACCAGACCTGCGCGCACCGGGTCAGCACCAGGTACATCGCCATCAGGTGGATGACGTTGTCCCCGCCGTCCCCCATGAAGACGCTGCGGTTCTGCAGCGACAGCACGCCGATCATGAACACCGCCGACGCGGCCCGCGCGTGCCAGCCCACCAGCAGCGCCACGCCGGAGAGCACCGCCAGCGCGTAGACCAGCTCGAACCAGAGGTTCCCGTCGGTCCACAGCAGCGCCGTGAAGGCGTGGTTGCCGGCGACCAGCCGCTCGGCCAGCGGCCAGCTCCAGGGGCCCTCGGGCCCGTACAGCTCGTGCCGGTTCGGGAACTCCCGCAGCAGGAAGAGCAGCCAGGTCCCGGCGAAGCCGATCCGGATCACGGCGCTCTGGTACGGGCCCAGGGCCCGGCCGGTCACCTTGCCGAGCGCGTCGGCGGCCCGGGTACGGGGGCTCACGGGGCGGTCTCCTCGCGCTGGGCTCCGCTCGCCGAGGCGGGGAGGTCGGTCCGGGTCACCTTCCACCAGGGCAGCTCCCGGTAGAAGGCCTGGGTGTCGGTCTTCTCGTCCCCGAAGGGCGGCGCGGCCACCGACCGGGTGGCCGAGCGGAGCTGGACCTTCAGGAGGATGCCCGCGGGGTCGTGCGCGTACAGCCGCCGGACCGCGATCCGCCGCAGGTAGGCCTCGGAGAGGGTGCCGCGCTCACCGCTGGGCTTGTTCTGGTCGTCGTGCGAGCCGGTGAAGAAGTCCCAGGCGCGCCGCAGCTCGTTCTGGTCGACGTGGCTGGGCAGCGGGTTGTGCTCGATGGCCGCGCCGTCGTCGGCGGACAGGTCCCGCCAGCCGGTGGTGACCCGCTCGCCGCTGGGCGTGCGCAGCTCGGCCCGCACCTGCACGGCGATGTTCTGCTGGAGCGGGTTGGGGGCGAAGAGCTTCCAGTTCTGCTCGAACTCGGGGTAGATCCAGTCGTCCACCACCTGCGAGTGCCGCTTGCTGACCGTGTTGGCGGGGGCCACGTGCAGGAAGACCATCGCGAGGTGCCAGCCGGTGGTCACCGCGACCGCCGCCAGGGCCAGCGCGGCCAGGACCCGGTACGGCCGGGACAGCCCGGCGATCCCGGGCGCCCGCCCGCCGGCTATGCCCTCCGGCGGCACCGGGCCGTCGGGGGAGTCCGCCGCGGGCGGCTCGGGCGGCGGATCGGACGGCCGGTCCGGGGACGGCAGCGGCGGCGGGCCGGGCACGGGCTCCGGCGCCGGATCGGACGGCCGGTCCGCGGGCGGCTCGGGCGGCGGGCCGGCCGGGGCCGGCAGCACGGCCTCCGGTCCCGGCGCGGGTGCTTCCGCGGGGCCCTCCGGCGGGGCCTCGCGTTCGTTCGTGTCCATCCCGCCCCGCTCCTCGGCCGTCCTGCGCGCCATCCTCAGAGTCCACAGAGGTTGACACCCTACGGGCCGCCGTCTCACCATTGAAGAGGACGAACCGAACGATCGGTCGGTCGGGACCCGGACAGGGGGCCAGGATGGTTGCAGTGACCCAGGACGCGGCGGCGGGGCAGGTGCCCGACCCGGCGCTCGCGGCCGCGTTCGAGGCGGCCGTGGCGGCCGACGAGCGCGTCGAGCCCCGGGACTGGATGCCGGAGGGGTACCGCGCCTCGCTGGTCCGCCAGATGGCGCAGCACGCCCACTCCGAGATCATCGGCATGCAGCCCGAGGCCAACTGGATCACCCGCGCGCCCTCGCTGCGCCGCAAGGCGATCCTGATGGCCAAGGTGCAGGACGAGGCGGGCCACGGCCTGTACCTCTACAGCGCCGCGGAGACCCTCGGCACCAGCCGGGACGAGCTGCTGGACAAGCTCCACTCCGGCAAGCAGAAGTACTCCTCGATCTTCAACTACCCCACCCTGACCTGGGCCGACGTCGGTGCCATCGGGTGGCTGGTGGACGGCGCGGCGATCACCAACCAGGTCCCGATCTGCCGCTGCTCCTACGGCCCGTACGCCCGCGCGATGGTCCGCATCTGCAAGGAGGAGTCCTTCCACCAGCGCCAGGGCTTCGAGCTGCTGCTGGCCCTGTCGCAGGGCACCGAGGCGCAGCACGCCATGGCGCAGGACGCGGTGGACCGCTGGTGGTGGCCCTCGCTGATGATGTTCGGCCCGCCGGACGACGAGTCGGTGCACAGCGCGCAGGCGATGGCCTGGAAGATCAAGCGCCATTCCAATGACGAGCTCCGCCAGCGCTTCGTCGACATCGCCGTCCCGCAGGCTCAGGCGCTGGGGCTGACCCTGCCGGACCCGGACCTCAAGTGGAACGAGGACCGCGGGCACCACGACTTCGGCGCCATCGACTGGACCGAGTTCTGGGACGTCCTCAAGGGCAACGGCCCGTGCAACGACCAGCGCATCACCCAGCGCCGCAAGGCCCATGAGGACGGCGCCTGGGTCCGCGAGGCCGCCGCGGCCTACGCGGCCAAGCACACGCACACCGCACCGACGCAGGAAGAGCAAGGGGAGGCACGGGCATGACGCAGAACTGGCCGCTGTGGGAGGTGTTCGTGCGCTCCCGCCGGGGGCTCTCGCACACCCACGCCGGGAGCCTGCACGCCCCGGACGCCGAGATGGCGCTGCGCAACGCCCGCGACCTGTACACGCGGCGCAATGAGGGCGTCTCGATCTGGGTGGTGCCCTCCGCCGCGGTGACCGCCTCCTCGCCGGACGAGCGGGACCCGTTCTTCGCGCCGTCCGCGGACAAGCCCTACCGCCACCCCACCTTCTACGAGGTACCGGACGGGGTGAAGAACCTGTGACCGGGACCGACACCACCGCCACCGCGACCGCCGCCGCCCTCGCACTGGGGGACGACGCCCTCGTCCTCGCCCAGCGGCTGGGCGAGTGGGCCGGGCACGCCCCCGTCCTGGAGGAGGAGGTGGCGCTGGCGAACATCGCCCTGGACCTCCTCGGCCAGGCCCGGCTGCTGCTCTCCATGGCGGGCGACGAGGACGAGCTCGCCTTCCTGCGCGAGGAGCGGGAGTTCCGCAACCTCCAGCTGGTCGAGCAGCCCAACGGCGACTTCGCGCACACCATCGCGCGCCAGCTCTACTTCTCCTCCTACCAGCACCTCCTCTACGGCGAACTGGCCGCCGGGTCGGGTGAGTTCGCCCCGCTCGCGGCCAAGGCCGTGAAGGAGACCGCCTACCACCGCGACCACGCCGTGCAGTGGACGCTCCGGCTGGGCGACGGCACCGAGGAGAGCCGGGCCCGGCTCCGCGCCGGCCTGGACGCGCTCTGGCGGTTCACCAGCGAGCCCTTCCAGCCGGTGCCCGGGCTCGACCTCGACCGGACCGGCCTGGAGGCCCGCTGGCTGGCGGACGTCGGTGCGGTGCTGGCGCAGGCCGGACTGACGCTGCCGGAGGGCCCCCGCACCGGCGCCTGGGCGGCGGGCGCGGGCCGGCAGGGCCTGCACACCGAGCCCTTCGGGCGGATGCTCGCCGAGATGCAGCACCTGCACCGCAGCCACCCGGGTGCGTCGTGGTGACCACCCCGACCCGGCTCGAGGAGGAACTGGCCGAGCTCGCCGGACAGGTCCCGGACCCGGAGCTGCCGGTGCTGACCCTGGCCGAGCTGGGCGTGCTGCGCGGGGTCACCGTCGCACCGGACGGCGCGGCGGAGGTCGTGCTCACCCCGACGTACACCGGCTGCCCGGCGATCGAGGCCATGTCGGCCGACATCGTGCGGGCCCTGCGGGCGCACGGCATCCGCGAGGTGTCGGTGCGCACGGTCCTCGCCCCGGCCTGGTCCACCGACGACATCAGCGCCGAAGGCCGGCGCAAGCTCGCCGAGTTCGGCATCGCCCCGCCCCGGTCGCACTCCGCCGAGGGGCCGGTGCCGGTCTCGCTGTCGGTGCGCTGCCCGCACTGCGGCTCCACCGACACCGAGCTGCTGAGCCGCTTCTCCTCCACCGCCTGCAAGGCGCTGCGGCGCTGCGTCAGCTGCCGCGAACCGTTCGACCACTTCAAGGAGCTCTAGATGGCCGCCACCGCATCCCGCCACGGCGCCTTCCACCCGCTGAGGGTGGCGGCGGTCGAGCGGCTCACCGACGACGCGGTGGCGCTCACCTTCGAGGTGCCCGAGGCGCTGCGCGCGGAGTACCGGCACGCCCCGGGCCAGCACCTGGCGCTGCGGCGGGTCACGGACGGCGGCGCGGAGGTCCGGCGGACGTACTCGATCTGCTCGCCCGCCCCGCGCGGTGAGCAGGGCCCCGCCCGGCTGACGGTGGGCGTGCGGCTGGTGGAGGGCGGGGAGTTCTCCACGTACGCCCACAAGGAGATCGCCCCGGGCGACGTCGTGGAGGTCATGACCCCGGCCGGGCGGTTCGTCCTGGAGCCGGCCGCCGGGCACTACGCCGCGGTGGTCGGCGGCAGCGGCATCACCCCGGTCCTCTCGATCGCCGCCACGCTGCTGGCCGAGCGCCCGGACGCCCGCTTCTGCCTGGTCCGCAGCGACCGGACGGCCGCCTCGACGATGTTCCTGGAGGAGGTCGCGGACCTCAAGGACCGCTACCCGGAGCGCTTCCAGCTGGTGACCGTGCTCTCCCGCGAGGAGCAGGACGCCGGGCTCGGCTCGGGCCGGCTCGACCGGGAGCGGCTGACCGGGCTGCTGCCCGCGCTGCTGCCGGTCGGCGAGGTGGCCGGCTGGTTCCTGTGCGGCCCCTACGGGCTGGTGCAGGGCGCCGAGCAGGCCCTCAAGGAGCTGGGCGTGCCCCGGTCCCGGATCCACGAAGAGATCTTCCACGTCGAGGACGAGACCGGCCCCAGGCCCCCGCGGGCGGCGGCCCCGGCGCACAGCAGGGTGACCGCCCGGCTGGACGGCCGGGCCGGCACCTGGCCGGTGCAGGACGGCGAGAGCGTCCTGGAGACCGTGCTGCGCAACCGCGCCGACGCCCCCTACGCCTGCAAGGGCGGGGTCTGCGGCACCTGCCGGGCCTTCCTGGTCCGCGGCGAGGTGCGGATGGACCGGAACTTCGCCCTCGAGGAGGAGGAGACGGAGGCCGGTTTCGTCCTGGCCTGCCAGTCCCACCCGGTCACCGACGAGGTCGAGCTGGACTTCGACCGGTAGCGCCGGGACCGCGGGCGCCCGCACTCTGTGCAATTCCCGGAACCTGTTCTATCTTGACGCACCGTCAGATAGAACAGGTTCTGGTTGCGTGCGCGGGAGGACCGGCAGTGGACTTCACCTTCACCGAGGAGCAGCAGGCCGCCGTCGAAGCGGCGAAGGCCGTCTTCGCGGACGTCGCCCCCGACGGGGTGCCCAGCCCCGCGCTCTCACCGGGCGCGGTGGCCGACGAGTTCGACCGCCCCCTCTGGGCCAAGCTCGCCGGCTCGGACCTGATCTCGCTGGTGCTGGCCCCCGAGCACGGCGGCGCCGGACTCGACGTCATCGCCCTCTGCCTGGTGCTGCGCGAATCGGCGAAGGTGCTGGCCCGGGTGCCGCTGCTGGAGCACTGCGCCACCGCGATGGTGCTCCAGGAGTACGGCGGCCCGGCCCTGGCCGGGCTCCTCCCGGCGGCCGGCCGGGGCGAGCTGGTGCTCACCGCCGCGGCCAACGGCCGCACCGGCCACGACCCCGCCGAACTGGCCGTCCTCGCCCGGCAGGACGGCGCGGAGTGGATCCTGGACGGCACCCACACGGCCGTGCCCTGGGCGTACGACGCCGACCTGATCGCCCTCCCCGCGCACACCGGCTCGGGCGGGTCGGTGCTCGCCCTGCTGCCCCGCCTCACGGAGGGGCTGGGCCTGGCCGAGCAGTTCTCCACCACCGGCGAGCGGCTGGCCGAGCTGACCCTGGACGGCGTCCGGGTCCCCGCCGGCCACCTCATCGACGCCCCGGACGCCTGGCCCCGGCTGCACCACCTGCTCGCCACCGGCACCTGCGCGCTGGCCCTCGGGCTCGGCGAGGGCGTCCTCGCCATGACCAGCTCCTACACCAGCAAGCGCGAGCAGTTCGGGCACCCGGTGGCCACCTTCCAGGCGGTGGCCGTCCAGGCCGCCGACCGCTACATCGACCTGCGCGCCATGGAGGTCACCCTCTGGCAGGCCGCCTGGCGCCTGGACAGCGGCTCCGGCGGCCCGCTGCCCGTCGCCGGGGACGTCGCGGTGGCCAAGATCTGGGCCTCCGAGGGCGTCCGCCGGGTCGTCCAGACCGCCCAGCACCTGCACGGCGGCTTCGGCGCGGACACCGACTACCCGCTGCACCGCTACCACGCCTGGGCCAAGCAGCTGGAGCTCTCCCTGGGCCCGGCCGCGGCCCACGAGGAAGCCCTCGGCGACCTCCTGGCCGCCCACCCGCTGGCCTGAGCGCAGGACCTACAGCACGGTCGCCGCGGCGCCGCCGTCGCCCACCATCGGGCGGCCGGCGCCGTCCCAGGCGAGCATCCCGCCGTCCACGTTGACCGCGTCGATGCCCTGCTGGAGCAGGTACTGCGTGACCTGCGCGGACCGGCCGCCGACCCGGCACATCACATACGCCCGGCGGCCGTCCGCCACCGCCTCGGTGACCTCACCGAAGCGGGCCACGAACTCGCTCATCGGGACGTGCAGGGCGCCGTCGACGTGCCCGGCGGCCCATTCCTCGTCCTCCCGGACGTCCAGGACCAGCGCGTCGGCGGGAATCCCGGCGACGTCCACCGAGGGAAGCGGACCAAAGTTCATTACGCCTCTTCTTTCACAGCAGCTGTCTTCCCCGAACCTAACCGACGGACCCGCCCGACAAACCGGCCCCGGCCGGTCAGCCCTGGCCGACCAGCCCGGCCAGCTCCGCCTCGCGCGCCGCGACGTCCGCCAGCAGCTGCTCGGCGATCTGCTCGAGCAGCCGGTCCGGGTCGTCCGGCGCCATCCGCAGCATGGAGCCGATGGCGCTCTCCTCCAGTTCGCCGGCGACGACCGTCAGCAGCTCCTTGCGCCGCGCCAGCCACTCCAGCCGCGCGTAGAGCTCCTCGCTCTCCGGCAGCGGAGCCTCGGCCACCGCGGGCCCGGCCGCCCACTCCTCGGCCAGCTCCCGCAGCAGGGCCGCGTCCCCGCGGCCGTACGCGGCGTTGACCCGGGCGATGAAGCCGTCCCGGCGAACCCGCTCCGGCTCGTCCTGCGCCAGGTCCGGATGGGCCCGGCGGACCAGCTCGCGGTAGAGCTTGCGGACCTCCTCCGAGGGCCGTACCCGCTCCGGCGGCCGGACCGGCTGCTCGGTGAGCATCGCGCCCGCCGCGTCGGAGAGGCCGTCCGAGTCCAGCCAGTCGTGGAACAGCTCGTCCACCCCCGGCATGGGCATCACCAGCGCCCGCAGGTCCCGCGCCCGGCGCAGGTCCTCCGGATCGCCGGTCCGGGCCGCCCGCGCCTCCGCGATCTGCGCGTCGAGCTCGTCGAGCCGCGCGTACATCGGGCCCAGCTTCTGGTGGTGCAGCCGGGAGAAGTTCTCGACCTCCACCCGGAACGTCTCCACCGCGATCTCGAACTCGATCAGCGCCTGCTCGGCCGCCCGCACGGCCCGCTCCAGCCGCGCCTCGGGCCGCTCGCTCTCGTCGGGGTCGCTGGCCCCGGCTGTTTCCTGGCTCACCCGCCCAGCCTACGGCCCGCCCCACGAGGGCTCATACGCCCTCCTCCGCCGCGATCCGCCCCGAGCGGACCGCCGCCACCAGGTCGGCGTGGTCCGCCTCGGTCCGGTCCGCGTAGGCCACCGCGAAGGCGCCCATCGCCTCGTCGAGCTCTTCGTTCTTCCCGCAGTAGCCGGATATCAGCCGCGGGTCCGCGCTGTGCGCGTGCGCCCGGGCCAGCAGCGCCCCGGTCATCCGGCCGTAGTCGTCGATCTGGTCGGCCGACAGCGCCGCCGGGTCCACGCTGCCCTTGCGGTTGCGGAACTGCCGGACCTGGAAGGGCCGGCCCTCGACCGTGGTCCAGCCGAGCAGGATGTCGCTGACCACCTGCATCCGCTTCTGTCCGGTCACCACCCGGCGCCCCTCGTGGTCCGCGTCCGGCGCCTCGAAGCCCACCGCCCGCAGGTGCGGTATCAGTACCGAGGGCCGGGCCTCCTTCACCTGGAGCACCAGCGGCTCCCCGCGGTGGTCCAGCAGCAGCACCACATAGGAGCGGGTACCGACACTGCCGGTGCCCACCACCCGGAAGGCCACGTCGTGGATGGCGTACCGCGCCAGCAGCGGCAGCCGGTCGCCCGGCAGGGTCCGGACGTAGTCCTCCAGGGCCGCGGCCACCGCCGCCGCCTCCGCGTCCCCCACCCGCCGGAGCACCGGCAGGGCGTCGACGAACCGCCGCGCGCCGTCCTCGGTCGTCTCCGTGGACTTGGCCGCGAACCGGGCGCTGGTGTTGTTCCGGGCCTTCTCCGAGACCCGCTCCAGGGTCCCCAGCAGGTCCCGGGCGTCGGTGTGCGAGACCAGTTCCTCGTCGGCGATGGCGTTCCACGAGTCCAGCACGGGGAGCTTGGCCAGCAGCCGCATCGTGCGCCGGTAGGCGCCGACCGTGTCCCGCGCGGCGGCCAGGCACACGTCCTCGTCCGCGCCCGCCACCCGGCCGGCCAGCACCAGCGAGGTCGCCAGCCGCTTCAGGTCCCACTCCCAGGGGCCGAAGACCGTCTCGTCGAAGTCGTTGAGGTCGATCACCAGCCGCCCGCGGGCGTCGCCGTACAGTCCGAAGTTCGCCGCGTGGGCGTCACCGCAGATCTGCGCCCCCACGCCGGTGACCGGGGTGCCCTCCAGGTCGTGCGCCATCAGCCCGGCCGCGCCCCGCAGGAACGCGAACGGCGAGGCCGCCATCCGGCCGACCCGTATCGGCGTCAGCTCCGGCACCCGGCCGGCGTTGGACTCCTCGACCGCCCGCACCGCGTCCGGCCGGCCCGCCACCGGCACCAGCTGTGCGTGCGCCGCCCGGGGCACCCGCCCGCGCAACGCCTTGCCCTCCTCGCGCGGCGACCCCTGGGCCACCCGCGGCCCGAACCCGGCCACCACCGGAATCCGCTCGGCCATCACTGCTTCCCCCCGCTCCCGGACACGGCGCACACCGGGCGCACCCGACGCCCCCACCGCGAACCAACATCAACCGCGACCGACCGTACCGTCGCCCCCCGGCCCCGTCTCCCCCCTGTGGACGGTCCGCGCCCTGGGGAAAACCCCGTCACCCGTACGAGGGCGGAGGGGACCGGTCCGCTACAACCCCGCGTCCCGCGCCAGCAGCGCGGCCTGCACCCGGTTCTCGCACTCCAGCTTGGCCAGGATCCGGCTGACGTACGTCTTCACCGTCGCCTCGCTCATGTGCAGCCGCCGGCCGGCCTCCGCGTTGGAAAGCCCCTCGCCCAGCAGCGCCAGCACCCCGCGCTCCCGCTCGCTCAACTGCCCCACCCGCCGCCGGGCCTCCTCGTCCCGCGCCGCGGCCCGCCCGGTGGCCCCGCCGACCGCCAGCTGGTCCACCACGTGCCGGGTCGCGGCCGGCGAGAGGTACGCGTCCCCCGCCGCGGCGGCCCGGACCGCGCCGATCAGCTCGGCCGGCGCCGAGTCCTTGAGGAGGAAGCCGGCGCCGCCCTCCCCGAGGGCCCGCAGGACGTTCTCCTTCTCCCCGAAGGTCGTCAGGACCAGCGACCGCGCCTGCGGCACCGCCCGGCGCAGCTCGGCCAGCGCCGTCAGCCCGTCCATCACCGGCATCTGGATGTCGAGCAGCACCACGTCCGGGACGTGCGCCCGCGCCAGCTCCACCGCCTCGCGGCCGTTCGCCGCCTCCGCGACCACCTCGATGGCCGGGTCCGAGGTGAGGATCATCCGGATCCCGGCCCGGATCAGCGGCTCGTCGTCGGCGATCACCACCCGGATCCCCCGGCCCGCGGCGCCGCTCCCGGCCGCGCCCGCCGGTGCCCGTCCGCTTCCCTGCTGACTCACGCCCACCTACCGCTTGACCTCATAGGACTGCTTCTGGATCAGCTTGCCGTCCTTGAAGCAGAACCGGAACACCGGCTCCGCCCCGTCGTCCCCGCTCTCCGGCTCGGTCGACATCAGCACCAGGCACGAGGCCCCCGCCGGCCGCGGCGGGCCGCCCTTGTCGAGCCCGGTCGCCAGCAGGCTGTTGCCCTCGGGCAGCCGGTCGCGCACGCTCCGCTCCGCCTCGCCCACGTGCACCTGGTCGTACTCGGACCGGCCGATCATCGTCTCGCTCGCCGAGCCCACCAGGAAGACCATCGAGGCCACCCCCACGGCCACCAGCAGCGCCACCGCCGCCAGCACGATCCCGCAGCCCAGCGCCACCCCGCCGAACCGGCTCCGGCGGCCCACCGGCCGGTCCACGTCCGCCCAGGCCGCCGGCGCCCCGCCGCCCACCGCCTGCTGGCGGAAGTCGTCGGCCACGTCCGCCACGACCCCGGCCGGCTCGGCGCCGTACGGCAGCACCCCGGCCACCCGGAAGCCGCCGTCCTCCGTCGTCCCGGCGTGCACCATCCCGCCGACCAGCCGGGCGCGTTCGCGCAGCCCGGTCAGGCCCTGGCCGCCGCTGACCACCTCGCCCGGCCGGGGCCCGGCCACCGGCCCGTTCGCGATCTCCACGACCAGGGAGTCGTCCTCGTACCGCAGTTCCACCGTGATCGGCGCACCCGGCGCGTGCTTGTAGGCGTTGGTCAGCGCCTCCTGGACGATCCGGTACGCGGCGTGGTCGCAGGCCGCCGCCAGCGGCCGGACCTCGCCGGAGCGGGTCAGCCGGACGTCTGTGCCGGCCCCCCGGGCCGCCTCGACCACGCCCTCGATGCCCGCCACCCCGCGGGCCGCCGCCTGCGCCTCGTCCTGCACCGGCGCCTCGACCCCGTCCCGCAGGATCCCGACCACCTCGCGCAGTTCGTGCATCGCGGCCACCGAGGCCCCCCGCAGCACCCCGACGGCCTCCCGCTGGCGGTCCGTCAGCGCCGGGTCCACCTCGAGGGCGCCGGTGTGCACCGAGATCAGCGCGAGCTGGTGGCCGAGGCTGTCGTGCATGTCCTGGGCGATCCGCTGGCGTTCACGCAGCCGCGCCTGGCCCGCGATCATCTCCCGCTCGCGCAGCAGCTGCGCGTTGCGCTCCTGGAGGGCGTGCAGCAGGGTCCGCCGCTGGTGCCAGTACCGGCCGGTGAGACCCGGGACCACCACGGTCGCCAGGTACAGCAAGGTGGCGAGCAGGATCATGAGCAACGGCCGCTGGAGGGACCACTGGTCGGCGACCGAGATCACCACGCCGAGCACGTACGCCAGCGTGAACGCGCCCAGCGCCCGTCCGGCGCCCACGATCCGGCGGCCCGCCGACCAGCCCGCCACGATGGTCATCGGGGCCAGCCCGGCGAGGACGGCGCCGAGCACGGCCGAGAGCACCAGCACCACGGCCGGCAGCCGGCGCCGCAGCAAGGAGAGCAACGCCACACCCGCGCCGACTCCGAGCTGCTGGAGCCAGTCCTGTCCGACGACGTCCTCGACCCCGGCCGCCATCAGCCCCAGCACGACCGCGAGCACGCCCTCGCCCGCCACCCGCCGCCGCGACCACGGCTCGGGGCCCCTGAGCCAGGTCCAGCCGTCCCGGAGCTTCGCCTTCACGTCCACGCCCCGACCCTAGGCAGCCGACCCGGGATACGGCCGCTCTCTTTCGTCGCGCGCCCCGCGACGAAAGTCGTCGCACCCCGGGTACGCGAAGAAGTCCCGGGTACGCGAAGAAGTCCCGCGGACACGAAGAAGCCCCCCGGACCATGAGGTCCGAGGGGCTTCTCTCGGTGGGCGAGGGGGGATTTGAACCCCCACGTCCCGAAGGACACTGGCACCTGAAGCCAGCGCGTCTGCCGTTCCGCCACTCGCCCGAGTAGCTACCTGAGGACTTCCCTTGCGGGCCGTTCCCTTGGCGACACGTGGAACATTAGCACGTCGGAGGGGGTGGATTCACATCGCTTCCGGCGGGCACCCGAAGAGGGACCCCGGGCCGCGAACCCGTCGTCCTCCCCGGGTGCGGGACACTGTCCCCGGGCCGCCTCTACGATCCCTTGTGAGGACCAACACTCATCTGCGGAGCCGACAAGGGGAACCAGCCGATTTCCCTACGCGTGGATACGATCAGTAAGCAGTACAGGGCGACAACGACGGAGGAGGTGCCCGGTGGGAGTCCTGAAGCGTTTTGAGCAGCGGCTCGAAGGTCTGGTGAACGGCACCTTCGCCAAGGTCTTCAAGTCCGAGGTCCAGCCGGTCGAGATCGCGGGCGCGCTGCAGCGCGAGTGCGACAACAACGCGACCATCTGGAACCGCGAGCGGACCGTCGTCCCCAACGACTTCATCGTGGAGCTCAGCGCCGGCGACTACGACCGCCTGAGCCCCTACTCCGGCCAGCTCGGCGACGAGCTCGCGGGCCTGGTCCGCGACTACGCCAAGCAGCAGCGCTACAGCTTCATGGGACCGATCAAGGTCCACCTGGAGAAGGCCGAGGACCTGGACACCGGCCTGTACCGGGTCCGCAGCCGCACCCTCGCGGCCAGCACCTCCCAGGCGCAGCCCGAGCGCGCGGCGGAGGACCCGCGGGCGGCCGGCGGCCACGTCGGCCCCGCCCAGGGCGGCCCGCAGCGCGGCGGATACGGCTACCCGCCGGCCGCCGCACCCCCCATGCCTTCGTCGCCCCCGCCCGGTGCGGGCCAGCGACGTCCCGGGCCGGCCGGTCCGGCACCGACCGGCGGCGGCCAGACCCGCCGCTGGATCGAGATCAACGGCACCCGCCATCAGATCTCCCGCCCGACGCTGGTGCTGGGCCGCAGCACCGAAGCCGACGTGCGGATCGACGACCCCGGCGTCTCGCGCCGGCACTGTGAGATCCGGACCGGAACGCCCTCGACGATCCAGGATCTCGGGTCCACCAACGGCATCGTGGTGGACGGGCAGCACACCACCCGCGCTACGCTCCGCGACGGCTCGCGGATCGTCGTGGGCAGCACCACCATCATTTACCGGCAAGCCGAAGGGTGAAGCGGGGGCAATGTCAGAGCTGACCCTGACGGTCATGCGGTTGGGTTTCCTGGCCGTTCTGTGGCTGTTCGTCATCGTGGCCGTCCAGGTCATCCGCAGCGACCTCTTCGGTACGCGCGTGACCCAGCGGGGCTCCCGCCGCGGGAACGCCGCCGCCGAGGCGCGGCCACCCGCCCAGCAGGGCCGCCAGGCGCAGCCGCCGCAGCAGCGCCAGCGCCGGGGCGCCCCGACCAAGCTGGTCGTCTCCGAGGGCACCCTGACGGGCACCACCGTCGCTCTGCAGGGCCAGACCATCACCCTGGGCCGGGCGCACGACTCCACGATCGTGCTGGACGACGACTACGCCTCCAGCCGCCATGCCAGGATCTACCCCGACCGCGACGGCAACTGGATCGTCGAGGACCTCGGGTCCACCAACGGCACGTATCTCGACCGGGCCCGGCTCACCGTCGCGACACCCATTCCGCTGGGCGCCCCGATCCGCATCGGCAAGACCGTCATCGAGCTGCGGAAGTAGTACGAGAATGAGCGAGCGGAGCGAGCGAGCCGCGGCGGTCCCGACAGCGGACCCGAGCGCGCTCCCGACCGGAGGGTGGGCAGTGTGGCTCGAGACCGGTTGTACCCGGAGGACGTGTCGAGTGGGCAGGTGCGCATGAGTCTGTCCCTGCGGTTCGCCGCCGGTTCGCACAAGGGCATGATCCGCGAGGGCAACGAGGACTCCGGCTACGCCGGTCCCCGGCTCCTCGCGATCGCCGACGGCATGGGCGGCCAGGCCGCCGGCGAGGTCGCCAGCTCCGAGGTGATCTCCACCCTCGTGCAGCTCGACGACGACGTGCCCGGCTCCGACATCCTCACCGCGCTCGGCCTGGCCGTGCAGCGGGCCAACGACCAGCTCCGCGTCATGGTCGAGGAGGACCCCCAGCTCGAGGGCATGGGCACCACCCTCACCGCGCTCCTGTGGACCGGCCAGCGGCTGGGCCTGGTGCACGTCGGCGACAGCCGCGCGTACCTGCTGCGCGACGGCGTCCTGACGCAGATCACGCAGGACCACACCTGGGTGCAGCGGCTCGTGGACGAGGGCCGGATCACCGAGGAGGAGGCCACCACCCACCCGCAGCGCTCCCTGCTGATGCGCGCGCTGGGCAGTGGCGAGCACGTCGAGCCCGACCTGTCGATCCGCGAGGTGCGGGCCGGCGACCGGTACCTGATCTGCTCCGACGGCCTCTCCGGCGTGGTCTCCCACCAGACCCTGGAGGAGACCCTTGCCGGGTACCAGGGCCCGCACGAGACGGTGCAGGAGCTGATCCAGCTCGCGCTGCGCGGCGGCGGTCCCGACAACATCACCTGCATCGTCGCGGACGTCCTGGACAACGACACCGGCGACACCCTGGCCGCCCAGTTCAACGACACCCCCGTGGTGGTCGGCGCGGTCGCCGAGACGCAGCACCAGCTGTTCGACGGCGGCGCCATGCAGACCCCGGCCGGCCGCGCCTCCGGGCTGGGCCGGCAGGCCCCGCCGCCGGCGCCGGGCAGCTTCGGCCCGCCCGGGTCCGGCGAGGCGCCGGGCTACGGCGCGGTCCCGGAGCAGTACGGCTCCTTCGGCGAGTACGGCGACGCGGACGGCTACGAGGACGAGTTCAAGCCCCGCCGCCGCGGTGGGGCGAAGTGGGCCAAGCGGTCCGTGATCTTGCTGCTGGCGCTCGGCGTGATCGGCGGCGGCCTCTACGGCGGCTGGCGCTGGACCCAGACCCAGTACTACGTCGGTGTCAACGACGACCACGTGGCGCTGTACCGGGGCATCAGCCAGGACCTGGCCTGGATCAAGCTCTCGAAGGTCGAGAAGGACCACCCCGAGATCGAACTCAAGTACCTGCCCGACTTCAAGCAGAAGCTGGTCCGCGACACGATCAGCGCGGGCGACCGGGGCAAGGCCGACGCGAAGATCAAGGACCTGGCTCTCCAGGCCTCCGCCTGCCGCAAGCAGGAGGAGCGGGAGCAGGCCGAGGCGGCGAAGAAGCCGCCGGCGACCTCCCCCACCGTGGTCCAGAAGGGCCCGACGCCGTCGCCCGGTCCGACGCTGAGCGAGGACGAGCAGAAGCTCGTCGGCCAGTGCAGCAGCTAGCAGTCGCAGTAAGCGGGCGCAGGGGGCCCGTCACACCATGAGCGTTGTCACCAACACGACCACCATCGGCGCCATCGAGCTGCCGAGCCGGCGCAACACCGAGCTCCTGCTGCTCGCGTTCGCCGTGGTCATCCCGGTTTTCGCGTACGCCAACGTGGGCCTGGCCATCAACGGCAAGCTGCCGCCCGGCATGCTCGCGTACGGCCTGGGCCTCGGGCTGCTGGCCGGCATCGGGCACATCGTCGTCCGCCGCTACGCCAAGTACGCGGACCCGCTGCTGCTGCCGCTGGCCACCCTGCTCAACGGCCTGGGCCTGGTGCTGATCTGGCGCCTGGACCAGTCGGAGCGGCTGCAGAACCTGGCGAAGCGGTCCTGGGGCGGCTTCTCCCCGGCGGCACCCAACCAGCTCTTCTACACGGCGGTGGGCATCACGCTCTTCGTCGTGGTGCTGCTGGTCCTCAAGGACCACCGCGCCCTCCAGCGGTTCACGTACATCTCCGGCGCCGCGGCGCTGGTCCTGCTGCTCCTGCCGATGGTCCCGGGCCTGGGCGCCGACGTCTTCGGCGCGAAGATCTGGATCTCGGTCGGCGGCTTCTCCATCCAGCCCGGTGAGTTCGCGAAGATCGTGATCGCGGTCTTCTTCGCCGGCTACCTGATGGTCAAGCGGGACGCGCTGGCGCTGGCCAGCCGCCGCTTCATGGGCCTGTACCTGCCGCGCGGCCGGGACCTGGGACCGATCCTGATGATCTGGGCGATGAGCCTGCTGATCCTCATCTTCGAGACCGACCTCGGTACCTCCCTGCTGTTCTTCGGCATGTTCGTGATCATGCTGTACGTGGCCACCGAGCGGACCAGCTGGATCGTCATCGGCCTGCTGATGTCGGCGGTCGGCGCGGTCGGCGTGGCCTCCGTGTCCTCTCACGTCGAGGCCCGCGTCAACGCCTTCCTGGACCCGTTCTCCTGCTACACCACCTCGGGCGCCTGCGAGCAGGTCGGCCAGGCCGTGATGTCCTTCGGCTCCGGCGGCGTGCTGGGCACCGGCTGGGGCCAGGGCCACTCGGACCTGATCCTCTTCGCGGCCAACTCCGACTTCATCTTCACCACCGTCGGCGAGGAGCTCGGGCTCGCCGGTGTGATGGCCTTCCTGCTGCTGTACGCGCTCATCATCGAGCGGGGCGCGCGCACCGCACTGGCCTCCCGGGACCCCTTCGGCAAGATGTTCGCGATCGGCCTGACCGGCGCGTTCGCGATCCAGGTGTTCGTGGTCGCCGGCGGCGTCATGGGCCTGATCCCGCTCACCGGCATGACCATGCCGTTCCTGGCGAACGGCGGCTCCTCGGTCATCGCCAACTGGGCCCTGATCGGCATCCTGATCCGCATCAGCGACACCGCGCGCCGCCCGGCCCCGGCCCCCGCCCCGTCCCCCGACGCCGAGCTGACCCAGGTGGTCCGTCCGTCATGAACAAGCCCCTGCGTCGCATCGCGATCTTCTGCGGCCTGCTGGTCCTGACCCTGCTGCTGCGCGCCAACTGGCTCCAGTACGTGCAGGCCGAGGACCTGAGCACCCGCAAGGAGAACCGGCGGGTCCAGATCGCCCAGTACGCCTCCGAGCGCGGCAACATCATCGTCGGCGACAAGGCCATCACCGGCTCGGCCGTCACCAACGGCAGCGACTACAAGTACAAGCGGACCTACCTCGACGGCCCGATGTGGGCGCCGGTCACCGGCTTCGCCTCGCAGGCCTTCGGCTCCACGCAGCTGGAGAAGCTCGAGGACGGCATCCTGACCGGCAGCGACGACCGGCTCTTCTTCGACCGCACCATCGGGATGTTCACCGGCGCGAAGAAGCAGGGCGGCAACGTCGTCACCACCCTGAACCGCGCCGCGCAGCTGGCCGCCTTCAAGGGGCTGGGCGAGAAGAAGGGCGCGGTGGCCGCGCTGGACCCGCGCACCGGCAAGATCCTGGCGCTGGTCAGCACCCCGTCCTACGACCCGTCCTCCTTCGCCGGCAACTCCAAGGCCGACGAGAAGGCCTGGGTGTCGCTGAAGGACAGCAAGGACAAGGCGCTGGTCAACCGCGCCCTGCGGGAGACCTACCCGCCCGGTTCGACGTTCAAGGTGGTCACCGCCTCGGCGGCGCTGGAGCACGGCGTGGTCACGGACGTCAACGCGCCGACCGACACCCCCGAGCCGTACATCCTGCCGCTGTCGACCAAGCCGATGGTCAACCACGCCAGCGGCTGCGAGCACGCCAGCCTGATGAAGGCGCTCGAGGTCTCCTGCAACTCCGTGTTCGCGAACATGGGCGACAAGGTCACCCGCGACAAGATGCTGGAGACCGCGGAGAAGTTCGGCTTCAACAACGAGAAGATCGACACCCCGGTCCGCGCGTACGCCAGCGTCTACGACAAGGAGATGGACCGCGGCGGCAACGCCCTTTCGTCCATCGGCCAGTTCAACACCGCCGCCACCCCGCTGCAGATGGCCATGGTCGCGGCCGCCGTGGCCAACGACGGCAAGCTGATGAAGCCGTACATGGTCGACCAGCTCACCGCGCCGAACCTGGACGTCCTGGAGAAGACCGAGCCCTCGGAGATGAGCCGCCCGCTCTCCGCCGAGAACGCCCAGAAGGTCCAGGAGATGATGGTCAACGTCGTCGAGAACGGCACCGGTGGCAGTGCCAAGATCGACGGCGTGACGGTCGGCGGCAAGACCGGTACCGCCCAGCACGGCGAGCACAACGCCAAGCGCCCCTACGCCTGGTTCATCTCGTACGCGAAGACCGACAAGGGCTCGCCGGTGGCGGTGGCCGTGGTCGTCGAGGACGCCTCGGGCGTGAACCGCGAGGACATCACCGGTGGCGGCCTGGCCGGACCGATCGCCCGAGCCGTGATGCAGGCGGTGCTCAAGAGCCAGGGATGACGCCCGGGCCGGCCCGGACGTGACGGAGGTCACCCACCGGGCCGGGCGGTGCGGACGGTACCGGTCGGGTATCGGCCTGCCGCTGCGGGCGGCTTCCCCGGCCGCGGCCGGTAGCCTTTGCGCGAACAGCACACCGCCGGACCACACACGGGTGCGGTCGGGACTGACGGAGAGGGCTGGTAGTAGCTATGGAAGAGCCGCGTCGCCTCGGCGGCCGGTACGAGCTGGGCTCGGTGCTCGGCCGTGGTGGCATGGCCGAGGTCTATCTCGCCCAGGACACCCGGCTCGGCCGCACCGTGGCCGTGAAGACGCTCCGGGCGGACCTCGCCCGCGACCCGTCCTTCCAGGCCCGGTTCCGCCGGGAGGCCCAGTCCGCCGCCTCGCTCAACCACCCGGCGATCGTCGCCGTCTACGACACCGGCGAGGACTACGTCGACAACATCTCCATCCCGTACATCGTGATGGAGTACGTCGACGGTTCCACGCTGCGTGAGCTGCTGCACTCCGGGCGCAAGCTGCTGCCCGAGCGCACCCTCGAGATGACCGTCGGCATCCTGCAGGCCCTGGAGTACTCGCACCGGGCCGGCATCGTGCACCGCGACATCAAGCCGGCGAACGTCATGCTGACGCGCACCGGCCAGGTCAAGGTCATGGACTTCGGCATCGCCCGCGCGATGGGCGACTCCGGCATGACCATGACGCAGACCGCGGCCGTCATCGGCACCGCCCAGTACCTCTCCCCGGAGCAGGCCAAGGGCGAGCAGGTGGACGCGCGCTCCGACCTCTACTCCACCGGCTGCCTGCTGTACGAGCTGCTGACCGTGCGGCCGCCGTTCGTCGGCGACTCCCCGGTGGCCGTGGCGTACCAGCACGTCCGCGAGGAGCCGCAGCCGCCGAGCAACTTCGACCCCGAGATCACGCCCGAGATGGACGCCATCGTCCTGCGGGCCCTGGTCAAGGACCCCGACTACCGCTACCAGTCGGCCGACGAGATGCGCGCCGACATCGAGGCCTGCCTCGACGGGCAGCCGGTCGCGGCCACCGCCGCGATGGGCTCGGTGGGCTACGGCGGCTACGACCAGAACGGCTACGGCTACCCGGACCAGCCCACCACGGCGCTGCGCACCACCGACCCGGGCCAGACGGCGATGATGCCCCCGATGCCCCCGGGCGACCGGGCGTACGACCTGAACGGCTACGAGGACCGGGGCCCGCGGCGGCGGCAGAAGAAGTCCAGCCTCTCCACGGTCCTGCTGGTCGTGGCCGCGGTGCTGGTGCTGGTCGGCGCGATCCTGATCGGCAAGGCGCTGGTCGGCGGGTCGGGCGCGGGCGACGTCAGCGCGCCGAACCTGGTCGGCCGGACCCTCGCGGACGCCACCACCAACGCGAGCAACGTCGGCCTGGAAGTGGTCAAGGACAAGGAAGACACCTGCAAGGACCAGGCCAAGGGCCTGGTGTGCAGCCAGGACCCGGTCAAGGGCACCGACATGTCCAAGGGCGACACGATCCGCGTCGTGATCTCCACCGGCGCCCCGAAGGTCTCCGTCCCCGACGTGACCGGCATGTCCTTCGACAACGCCGAGCAGGCGATGCTGGACAAGGGCCTCCAGGTCGAGCGGAAGAACGAGGAGTCCGACCGCAAGCCGGGCACCGTGATCGCGCAGGACCCCAAGGGCGACTCGTCGGTCGAGGCCAACACCAAGGTCACGCTGACCGTGGCCAAGGAAGCGCAGAAGTCCACGGTCCCGGACCTGCTGGGCAAGAAGCCCTCGGACGCGAAGCAGCTCCTGTCGGACGCCGACCTCCAGCTGGGCACCAAGGAAGAGGTCGAGTCGGACGCCGAGGCCGGCACGATCATCGAGCAGAGCCTGACGGCCGGCACCGAGGTCGAGCCCGGCTCCACGGTCAACGTGAAGATCGCCAAGGCCCGGGCGTCGTCGAACGTCCCGGTGCCGTCGCTGCTCGGCAAGACCGTCGCCGAGGCGCGGACGATCCTCCAGCAGAACAACCTGTCCTTCGGCACGGTCCTCCAGGGCCCGCAGGACGACAACGCCCTGGTCCTGACGACCGACCCGCAGGCCGGCCAGCAGGTCCCGGCCGGCACCGTGGTGAACGTGACCACGGTCGACGGGGGTCAGCAGCAGGGCGGGAACAACAACGGCGGGATCTTCGGGGGCCTGAGCGGCCGCCGCCACTGACCTCAGGAGCCCCAGGGGCCCCGGCTGACCCTCACGGGTCCTGCCGGGGCCCCTGGGCGTTCTCCGGGCCGTCCAGGGCCCCTGACGGGGGCCGTCAGCGCAGTTCGGCGGGGAGGGTGCGCCGTGCGTCGACCTTTTCGGTGCGCAGCAGCTGCCCCCAGACGATGTAGCGGTACTTCGAGGTGTACATCGGCGTGCAGGTGGTGAGCGTGATGTAGCGGCCGGGGACGGTCTTGCCGGACTCGGCGGGTACCGCGGCCAGCACGCCCGTGTCGTACTTCGAGGTCTGCTTCAGCTCGGCGTAGACCCGGTAGACGTACCAGGTGTCGCGGGTCTCGAAGACGATCGCGTCGCCGGTGCGCAGCTTGTGGATGTTGTGGAAGCGGGCGCCGTGGCCGTCGCGGTGGGCGGCCAGGGTGAAGTTGCCGCTCTTGTCCCAGGGCAGCGCGGAGGCGACCGGGTCCGTGTAGTAGCCGGCCACGCCGTCGTCGAGGACGTCGGCGGAGGTGCCGCGCTTGACCAGCACCTCGCCGCCGCCCATGGCGGGGACGTGCAGGAAGCCGATGCCGTCGCGGGTGTCGAGGGCGCCGGGGCCGGCCGCGGCGGGGGTGCTGCGCCAGGTCTTGCGGACCTGGTCGCCGCGCTCGGCGGCCGAGCGGTCGGCCAGCACGTTGGTCCACCACAGCGAGTAGACGACGAAGAGGCCCAGCACCAGGCCCGTGGTGATCAGCAGTTCGCCGAGGACGCTGAGCGCGCCGGCGATCCGGTTCCGGGCTCGTGACACCGCGTTCGGTTTCCTCGTTCGTCTCGTGGCCGTCGGGGACGGCCGGGCCCGTCTAGGAGCGGAGGCCGGCCAGCGCGGGCGGGACGCCCTTGCTGCGCGGGCGTTCGTCGACCATCTTGCCCCAGACCACCATCCGGTAGGTGCTGGTGAACTCGGGGGTGCAGGTGGTCAGGGTGATGTAGCGGCCGGGTCCGGTGAAGCCGGAGCCGGCCGGCACCGGTTTGATCACCGCGACGTTGGCGGGCGAGGTCTGCGGCAGCAGGCTCGTCATCCGGTACGTGTAGTAGGCGTCCCGGGTCTCGACGACGATCGGGTCGCCGGGGACCAGCCGGTTGATGTACCGGAAGGGTTCGCCGTGGGTGTTGCGGTGGCCGGCGAGGGCGAAGTTGCCCTGCTCGTCGCCGGGCATGGCCGAGGCCAGCGGGCCGTCGGAGTAGTGGCCGACCATGCCCTTGTCGAGCACCTTCTGCTTGCCGGTGCCCTGGGCGATCGGCACGACCACGTCCAGCTTCGGGATGTACATGATCGCGAAGCCCTGGCCGGGTTCGAAGGCGGTGGGGGCGGGGGCCGGTCCGGCCTGCTCCCAGCCCTTCTGGAGCTTGCCGGCCCGCTCGTCGGCCAGCCGCCCGGCCAGCACGTTGGTGTACCAGAGCTGGTAGGTGACGAAGAGCAGCATGAGCACGCCGAGGGTGATGAACAGCTCCCCGGCCGCGCGGCTCGCCACCACCAGGGGGCCGCCCCGGCGCCTGCGGCGCTCCCGGCGGGCGGCTTCCTCCGCGGCCCTGCGCCGCGCGGCCCGGCCCCCGGTGGGCACGGGCGGCGCGACGGCCGTCATGCGACGGCCTTGCCCACCACCGGGGCGAGTCCCGCGGACCGCTCGACGGCGCCGGCGTCCCCGCAGTCGGTGAGCCAGTTGGCGAGCATCCGGTGGCCCCACTCGGTGAGCACCGACTCGGGGTGGAACTGCACGCCCTCGACGAGGTGTTCGCGGTGCCGCAGGCCCATGATGATCCCGTCCTCGGTGCGCGCGGTGACCTCCAGGACCTCGGGGAGGGTCTGCGGCTCGGCGGCGAGGGAGTGGTAGCGGGTGGCGGTGAAGGGCGAGGGCAGGCCCCGGAAGACGCCGGTGCCCTGGTGGCTGACCGGCGAGGTCTTGCCGTGCAGCAGCTCGGGAGCGCGGCCGACCACCCCGCCGTACGCGACGGCCATGGACTGCATGCCCAGGCAGACGCCGAAGACCGGGACGCCGGTGTCGGCGCAGTGCCGGACCATGTCCACGCAGACCCCGGCCTCCTCGGGGGTGCCCGGGCCGGGGGAGAGCAGGACGCCGTCGAAGCCGTCCTGGGCGTGGCCGAGGGCGACCTCGTCGTTGCGCAGCACCTCGCACTCGGCGCCGAGCTGGTACAGGTACTGGACCAGGTTGAAAACGAAGCTGTCGTAGTTGTCCACGACCAGAATGCGCGCGCTCACCCGGTGGTCCTCAATCCTTCGTCGACGGTCACATCGTTGAACGGGAGCAGCGGCTCGGCCCAGGGGAAGACGTACTGGAAGAGCACGAAGACCACCGCGAGGACGAGGACCAGGGAGATCAGCGCGCGTACCCACGCGTTTCCCGGCAGATGGCGCCAGATCCAGCCGTACATGCCGTCCCTTCCGTTCCGTGTCCGGGAACAGATTAAGCGCTGGGGTGCCCCGCGGAGCGGGTGTCGGTGAGTTCCGCCCAGACGATGAGACGGTGGCTGTGGCCCCACTCGGGATCGCAGGTGGTGAGGGTCAGGTAGCGGCCCGGTGCGGTGAAGCCGGACTTCGCCGGGACGGGGTCCAGGACGTGCACGTCGTCCGGCAGGGTGCGCAGCGGCCGGTTCCGGATCGTGTACGTGTACCAGGTGCGGCCGTCACCGACCAGGACGGTGTCGCCGGGCCGCAGCCGGGGGAAGTCCTTGAGGGGGTCGCCGTAGGTGCGGCGGTGGCCGGCCACGGCGAAGTTGCCGGTGCCGCCGGGCGGGGCGGTGCCCGCGTAGTGCCCCAGGCCCCTCTTGAGGACGTCGGTGCCGGTGCCTTCGAGGACGGGTTTGCGCCAGTCGGCGCCGAGCCGGGGGATGTAGATCTCGGCGAAGGCGCGGCCGGCGGGGAGGGTGTCGGGCGCCGTCTCCGGAGCGGGGGCGGGGGCCGCGGCCGGGGCGGCCCGCCAGCGGGCCCGGAGCCGGTCGATCTCGTCGTCCATGGCCCGGTCGGCCTTCACCCCGGTCCAGAAGAGCAGGTATGCGACGAAGAGGACGATCAGGGTGCCCACGGTCAGGCACAGCTCGCTGAACGTCCTGATGGTCAGCCGCAGGACGGCCGGTCCGTCGAGGTCACGCCACGGGCTTCGCATAGTGGAGGTCCACTGTGCCGGAATAGCCGTCCAGAGTCAGCGCCTTGTGGTCCTCGACTTTCCAGCCCAGCCCGTAGGCGTTGACGTAGAGCTGGTAGTTCTGGATCGCGGGCGAGGCGGTCAGCGCCCGGCGCAGGGCGCCGACCTCGCCGACGGCGGTGACCTTGTACGGGGGCGAGTAGACCCGGCCCTGGAGGATCAGGGTGTTGCCCACGCAACGCACCGCGCTGGTGGAGATCAGCCGCTGGTCCATGACCCGGATGCCCTTGGCGCCGCCCTGCCACAGGGCGTTCACCACGGCCTGGAGGTCCTGCTGGTGGATGACCAGGTCGTTGGGCTGGGGCTCGGGGACGTTGGGGATGCGGGCGGTGGCGCCGGGCGGGGCGTCGTTGAGGGTGACGGTGACGGCCGGTCCGGAGAGCGGGTCGGTGCCGGCGGCCCGCTGGAGGGCCTGGAGCTTGGCGTCCTCCGCGGAGGTGCTGCCGTCGTCGCGCTCGGCGAGGGCGTCGACCTGGCGGCGGACGGTCGCGGTGCGCTCTTCGAGGTCCGCGTTGTCCTGGCTGCGCTCGTGGATCAGGTCCGAAAGCTTGAGCAGCGAGGTGTCCGTGCGGATGTTCGTACCCTTGGACGTGTTGAAGCTGGTGACGAAGATCAGCCCGGCGAGGGCGAAGACGGCCGCCGTCAGCAGCCGGACCGGCTTGTGGCCCCGGGAATTGGTCAACGTACCCTTCTCCTTCAGCGCCCCTGACCCACTACGCTAACGGACGCCCGGGGGAGGCTCGTCCCCAGCGCATCGACAGGAGAGACCCTCGTGCCGAAGTCACGTATCCGCAAGAAGGCCGACTACACGCCGCCGCCCGCCGCCAAGCAGGCGCAGGTCATCAAGCTGGGCAACCGCAGCTGGGTCGCCCCGGTGATGCTGGCCATGTTCCTCATCGGTCTGGCGTGGATCGTCACCTTCTACGTGACCGATACCCGGCTGCCGGTCGAGGCCCTGGGCAACTGGAACATCGTGGTCGGTTTCGGCTTCATCGCGGCGGGCTTCGGCGTATCCACCCAGTGGAAGTAAGTCAAGCTCTCACCAGAGTTATCCACAGCGCTATCCACACCTGAGGAAAAGACAGAAGATCTGTGGATAACTTGGACCCAGGTTGACGCCGGTGTGATTGATCCGGCCGCCGACCTGGGTCTTCTTGGTCCTCGGGGCACTTTCCACATGGTGCACAAGATCCACCACGGACTGTGGACAAGTCCTGCTCAGGTGAGCGCGGCGGTCCTCAGCAGCACGGTCACGCACACGGCCAGAAGGACCAGTGCACAGCTCCCCCACTGGACCAGCGCGCGGTGCTGCCGGGGGGCGTGCACCATCCCTATGGCGATGACCACGCCGGCGACCAGGCCGCCGATGTGGGCCTGCCAGGAGATGCCGCCCCAGCCGAAGGTGATCACCAGGTTGATCACCAGCAGGGCGATCACCGGCCGCATGTCCGCGCGCATCCGCCGCATGAAGACGGCGGTGGCACCGAAGAGGCCGTAGATCGCGCCGGAGGCGCCGAGCGTCTGGACGTTCGGCTCGACCAGCAGGTAGACCAGCGCGCTGCCGGCCAGCCCGGAGATCAGGTAGAGCGCCAGGTAGCGGGCCCGGCCCAGGGCCTGCTCCAGCGGCGGGCCCAGGAACCACAGGCTGAGCATGTTGAAGCCGATGTGCCAGATCTGCTGGTGCAGGAACATCGAGGTCAGCAGGCGGTACCACTCACCGGCCGCCACGCCCTCGGAGGGCGCGCCCCAGTACTCGACGGCCTGGCCGAGCATCGCCAGCCGGTTGACCACGGCGTTGTCGAGGGCGTCGCCCCCGGCCGCGTACACCGCGATGAACATCGCGACGTTCAGCCCGATGAGGATCTTCGTGACCAGGGCCCGGTCGCCGGTGGCCACCGGGCCGCCGCCGACCGTGCGCGGCTGGTTGGCCGCGGCCGGGTGCCCGGTGCCCGAGCCGGTGCGCACGCACTCCGGGCACTGGAAGCCGACCGAGGCGTCGACCATGCACTCCGGGCAGATCGGCCGCTCGCAGCGGGTGCAGCGGACCCCCGTCTCGCGATCGGGATGGCGGTAGCAGTGCGGCAGCCGCTGGGTGTCCATCGGTCGTCCCCCTCCGGATTCCGGGCTCAGCGCTTCTCGACGACGACCGACTCGATCACGACGTCCTCGACGGGACGCTCGGTGCGCGGGTTGGTCTGGCTGCCCGCGATCGCGTCGACCACCTTGCGGCTGGCCTCGTCGACGACCTCGCCGAAGATGCTGTGCTTGCGGGTCAGCCACGCGGTGGGGGCGACCGTGATGAAGAACTGGGAGCCGTTGGTCCCCGGGCCGGCGTTGGCCATGGCCAGCAGGTAGGGCTTGGTGAAGTTCAGGTCCGGGTGGAACTCGTCGGCGAAGGTGTAGCCGGGACCGCCGGTGCCGTTGCCCAGCGGGTCGCCGCCCTGGATCATGAAACCGCTGATCACGCGGTGGAAGACGGTGCCGTCATAGAGGGGGGCCGTGCTCTTCGCGCCCGTTTCCGGGTTCACCCACTCCCGCTCGCCCTGGGCGAGCTCGACGAAGTTGCGGACCGTCTTGGGCGCGAAATCCGGAAGGAGCAGGATCTCGATGTCGCCACGGTTGGTCCTGAGGGTGGCGTAAAGCTTCTCGGCCACGAATCTGCCTTCCATAGTCCTCGCTGACGTCCTCCGATCCTCGCACGGTCGGGCCAAGGGGTGGATAAAAGCCGGGAGCGGACACCCGGATGCCGCTGCGCGCATGACGCGGGCCGCTATGGCGGGCATGATCCGGGAAAGGGTGGAAAGGTGAACTGTGTCCGCCACCGAGGAGGAGGATCTCGTGACCCGCATGGACAGCGTGCGCGCCGCCGGAAGTTCGGCCAGGGACAGCGTGCGGCACGCCGCGGAAGTGGTGGCGCCGTACGCAGGGACCGCCAAGGACGCCGCCGCGCACTACACACAGGAAGCGCGCGTCCGGGTGGCTCCGCTGCTCTCGGACGCCGCCCAGCAGGCGCGCGTCCAGTACGACGTGCACCTCCACCCCCGCATGCAGCAGGCCCGCGGTGCGCTGCCACCGCAGGTGGACCAGGCCGCGACCCGGGCCGTGGCCGGCACCCGCCGGGCCGCGCACCAGGCCGCGGAGTACACCGCGCCCCGCTTCGAGAGCGCGATGGCCGCGAGCCGGCCGGTGGCCGCCGAGGCCGCCAGCCGCTCGGTCGCCGCGCTGGCCGCACTGAAGGGCCAGGTCTCCCCCCGGGAGATCGAGAAGCTGGTGCGCAAGCACGAGCGCCGGTCCAAGGGGGCGCGCGCCTTCAAGGGCATCGCCCTGATCGGGCTGCTCGCCGGGGGTGCCTTCTGCGCCTGGCGGTGGTGGGACCAGCAGTCGAACCCGGACTGGCTGGTGGAGCCGCCGGCCGCCACGGAGGTCCCCGACCCGGCCCTGGGCTCGGTGGACGGCAGCGGTCCGGCCGCCTCGGGCAACCCGCAGAACGGCGCCCACGCGGAGTCCGACGAGCAGTGACACCGCACCCCGACGTGCCCTGAGCCGCACGTCCCGCCCGAGCCCCGGGGCCCGGATCCTGATGGAGGATCCGGGCCCCGGCCCATGCCCGGGCATCCGCCGGCAGCCCGGCCCACCCGCCCACCGGGGGCTCGTACGGGAACGATCTGGCCGATATCGAGCCCTGTGTGGCCCGACCTGATTGGCCTGGAGTCATCCAGTACCGCCCATCCGGCCAAAGCTTTACTCTCTTCCCTGGCAGGCCCCCGCCTGGGGTTTTGCACGCGACGACAGGTGGGGGACCATGGCGGAGCGCGACGGGCCCGGCGTGCGGTTCAACGTGCTGGGTTCACTGGAAGCCTGGGCGGACGACAGCAGACTGCGGCTGGGCGGCCCGATCCAGGAACGCGTCCTGGTCACGCTGCTGCTCGAGCCGGGGCGGGTCGTCCCGGTGCCCCGCCTGGTCGAGGCCGCCTGGGAGGACGAACCCCCGGACACCGCCTCCCACCAGATCCGCAAGGCCGTCGCCGACCTCCGCCAGCGCATCCCCGGCGGCCGGGCCCTGCTCGTCACCGACGGGGCCGGCTACCGCGCCGTGCTCACCGAGGGCACCGAACTCGACCTGGTCCTCTTCACCCGCCACCTCCAAGCCGCCCGCGAGGCACTGGCCGCCGAGCAATCCGATCGCGCCGAGGCCGCGTTGAGGTCCGCACTGGAGCTGTGGCGGGGCCCCGTGCTGTCCGGTGCCGGCGGCCCGGTGATCGGCTCGGCGTCCACCGCCCTGGAAGAGCGCCGGATGGCGGCGGCGGAGCAGCTCTACGAACTGCTGCTGGAACGCGGCCAGGCGGCCGAACTGATCGGCGATCTACGCGAGTCAGTGGCGGCGCACCCGCTGCGGGAGACCCTGCGCGGGCACCTGATGCTGGCCCTGTACCGCTCGGGGCGGCAGGCCGAGGCGCTCGAAGAGTTCGGCCGGGTACGGGAGTTGCTGGTCGAGGAGCTGGGGGTGGACCCGGGCCCGGCACTGTCCGGGCTCTACGAGGCCATCCTGCGGGACGGCCCCGAGCTGGCCGGACCGCGGCCTGCGCAGGCTGCCCACGCACGACCGCCCACACCGACACCCGCTCCCCGGACGCCCGTTGAGCCTCCCCCCGCACCCGCGGCACCCGCCGTCGTTTCACGTGAAACATCCGGGACCGCCGGTGTCCCCTGCACCCTCCCGTACGACCTCACCGACTTCACCGGCCGCGAGCAGGAGCTGAAGGCCCTCCTGGCCACGGCCGGCGACGCGGCCGATGCCGGTACCCGGATCCTGGCCGTCGACGGCATGGGCGGCACCGGCAAGACCTCCCTCGCGGTCCGGGCCTCCCACCTGCTGGCGGTGCAGTACCCGGACGGCCAGCTCCACATCGACCTGCGCGGGTACACCCCCGGCGAGCACCCGCTGGAGCCGGGGGCGGTCCTGGCCAGCCTGCTGCGCACCCTCGGTGTCTCCGGTGACCAGATACCCGAGGACGCCTTCGGCCGGGCGGCGCTGTGGCGCACCACCCTGGTCGGCAGACGGCTGCTGCTGCTCTTCGACAACGCCTCGGACGCCGCCCAGGTGCGCCCGCTGCTGCCCGCCTCGCCGGGCTGCCTGGTCCTGGTCACCAGCCGGGCGCGGCTGGTGGAGCTGGACGGCGCGGAGTGGATCTCGCTGGGGGTGATGTCCCCCGACGACAGCCGGGCCCTGATCACCGAGACCCTGGGCCGGGAGCGCACCGAGCGGGAACCGGCGGCCGCCGACGAACTGGCCGTGCTCTGCGGGCACCTGCCGCTGGCCCTGCGGATCGCCACCGCCCGGCTGCGCAATCGTTCCCGCTGGACGGTGCAGCACCTGGTGGACCGGCTGCGGGACGAGACCCGGCTGCTGGACGAGCTCAGCTCCGGGGAGCGGAGCGTGGCCGCCACCCTGCGCCTGTCGTACCAGGCCATGGACGAGGAGCACCGCAGCGCCTTCCGGCTGCTGAGCCTGCATCCGGGCGCGGAGGTCGACGTCTACTCGGCCGGCGCGCTGCTGGGCACGGACCCGCGGGACGCCGAGGACCTGCTCGAGGACCTGCTCGACATGCACCTGGTGCAACAGCACGAGCTGGGCTTCTACGCCTTCCACGACCTGGTCCGCAGCTTCGCCCAGAGCCTGCGCAACGCCGAGACGGCGGCGGAGGACCGGGAGTCGCTGGAACGGCTGCTGGACTACTTCTACGCGGCGTCCGATGCCGCCTGTGCCCTGCTGTTCCCCGGCCGACTGCAGTACGACACTGGGCTGACCAGCAGGGACGTGGTGCTTCCGCCTCTGAAGGATGCCGAGCAGGCCGCCTCGTGGTTCGACCACGAGGCCGATGCACTGGCCGCGGCGATCGGCTCGGCCACTCCCCAGGGCCTGCCCCGGCACGCCGTCTACACGGGCCGGAACCTCATGTTCTTCCTCAACATGCGCAGTTACATGGAGCGGTACCGGAAGATCGGCGAGATCGCCATTGCTGCTGCCCGCCGGCTGAACGACCCGGTGGCGCTCCGGATGACCCTCACCAACCAGGTGTCCGCGCTGTGGAGACTGGGGCGTTTCAGGGATGCGATCCCCCTCTCCGAGGAGGCATTGGAACAAGCCCGCGCCGCGGGCGAGCGGAGCGGCGAGGGCGCCTGCCTCGAAGCCCTCGGCCTGCTGCACAGCTGCTTGGGACAGCTGGCCGAAGGGCTGCGCTACCAGGAGCTGGCCGTCTCCGTGCTCCAGGAGACCGGTGTCGTACAGCTTGAGATCAACGTGCTGTGCTCGCTCTGCAGCACGTACTCCTACCTCGGGAGGCTGCCCGAGGCGGTGTCGGCGGCCGAACGGGCCCTCGCCCGCTCCCGGCAGCTCGGCAGCGCGGACAGCGAAGTCTCCGCACTGAACTGCCTGGCGGGTGCACATCTGGAACGCGGTGCCCCGGGCGAGGCCGAGAAGTACCTCACCCAGGCGCTCACCCTCTTCGACGAGTCCCGGCGCCCTGACAACTTCGCGCTGTCCCTGGCCCTGATGGCCGCGGTACGGCAGCACTTCGGACAAGTGGACCAGGCTGTCCGGTGCGAGGAACAGGCGCTGGAACTGCTGAGCCGGCAGCGCTCCGTCCGCCACATGCTCGTGGAACGGCTCCTGGGTGGCGTACACATGCAGCGTGGCGACCTCGCACGTGCCCTGGAGTTCTACGAGAGTGCGCTCGACCGCGCCATGGCAGCGGAGTACGGCATCGAGAAGGCCCGTTCCCTGGCGGGCATCGCGCGGGTTTCGGCAGCTCTGGGCGACGCGGCCAGAGCCGAGGAGTGCCGTGCCCGCGCGGTGCGGCTCTTCGAGGAGATGGGCGTACCGGAAGAAGCCCGCCAACCGCTGTGAGCCCGGTGCAGTTCGCGCAGCAGGACCAGGGGGCGCGCGTCCGGGAGTGCCGCAAGAGGCTCGAGCCACATGTCGAGCTGGTAGGCGGAGTCGCGTGAG
>NZ_JBFBGK010000069.1:0-46044 GCF_040684615.1 Streptomyces sp. NPDC089919 | reverse complement strand
GTACAGGCTGGCCGTCTGCACGCCGAAGTGCCGGGCCAGCGCCGCCGGGGTGACCGCTTCAAAGCCCTCCCCATCCCGAGACCGGTGGGCTCCGCCCCGGAGCCCCTGCACCGCCGCTCCGCGACGGTCTCCTCAAACGCCGGCGAGGCCGCCAGCAGCTCCCGGGCCAGCCCGGGGTCGAGCGCGGCCAGCTCGGCCGGGTCGGCGGCGCGCCCAGGGCCGCGGCCGGGTAGGCCCGGCACGGGCGGATCGCGCTGGAGTACGGGCTGCGGTTCAACGCGATGCGGCAGGAGTGGGCGCGCTGGGCGGCGGAGCAGCTGGGCTGACCGGCGCGCCGGGGCAGTCGGGCCGGCCGGCGCGGGCCGGGGCGTGCCGGAGGCCCGGGCCGCCGGGCGGCGGGCCGGGTCTTCGGGGTGTCGCGGCGGGGCCGGGTCAGTCGTGCTTGAGGCCCAGGACCTCCGTGGCGGCGAAGGTCTCGCCGGCCGGGCGGGCGTCGTAGTGCGGGGTGAGGAGGCCGTCCAGCTCCTCGTAGGAGAAGGCCTCCTTGGCGGTGTCGAACTTGGCCGCCACCCGCGGGCGTTCCATCACCACCACGATCCCGCCGTGCACCACGAACAGCTGCCCGTTGGCCTTGGCCGCCGCCGGCGAGGCGAGGTAGCCGACCAGCGGGGAGACGTGCTCGGGGGCCAGCGGGTCGAGCTTGCCCTCCTCCGGGACCTGGAAGCCCGCGAAGACGTCCTCGGTCATCCGGGTGCGGGCCCGCGGGCAGATGGCGTTGGCGGTGACCCCGTACTTGGCCAGCGCCAGCGCGGTGGAGGTGGTCAGGCCGACGATGCCGCCCTTGGCCGCGGCGTAGTTCGGCTGGCCCGCCGAGCCGCCGAGGTACGCCTCCGAGGACGTGTTGACGATCCGCCCGTAGACCGGCCCGCCCGCCGCCTTGGAGCGCTCGCGCCAGTGCACGGCGGCGAAGTGGGTGGTGTTGAAGTGCCCCTTGAGGTGGACCCGGATCACCGAGTCCCACTCCTCCTCCGACATCGAGAAGACCATCCGGTCCCGCAGGATGCCCGCGTTGTTGACCAGGACGTCCAGCTTCCCGAAGCTGTCCACGGCCTTCTGGACCAGCTCCCGCGCCTGGTCAAAGTCCGCCACGTCGCCGAGGTGGGCGACGGCCTGCCCGCCGGCCGCGCGGATCTCCGCGGCCACCTCCTCGGCCGGGGCGGCCGAGGCCTCCCCGGAGCCGTCGCGGCCGGGCTGCCCGAAGTCGTTGACGACCACGCTCGCGCCGAGCCGGGCGAGTTCGATCGCCTCGGCCCGGCCCAGGCCGCGGCCGGCGCCCGTCACGATCGCGGACAGACCCTCAAGTGGCAGTGACATCAGGCAGGTTCCTCTCCGGAATTTCGGGGTCGGGGGACGACGTCAGAGTTCGATGCAGGTGCGCAGCGCGACGCCGGTGCGCATCTGGTCGAGGGCGTCGTTGACCTCCGCCAGCTGCACCCGGTGGGTGATCAGGCCCGCGAGGTCGATCCGGCCGGCCCGCCACAGGGCGATGGTGCGGTCGTAGGAGCGGAGCACGTCCCCGCCGCCGTACATCGAGGGCAGGATCTTCTTCTCGTCGAAGAACAGCGAGAACATGTTGATCTGGTAGTTGTCGTCCAGCGCGCCCGCGCCGACCACGACCACCGACCCGCCGCGCCGGGTCATCTCGTACGCCTTGTGGGCGGTGGCGGACTTGCCGACCACCTCGAAGACGTAGTCGAAGCCCTCGCCGGCGGTGATGCGGTTCTTGGCGTCGCCGAAGGCGTCGGGCGAGACCGCCTCGGTCGCCCCGAAGCGCAGCGCCGCCTCCCGCCGGGACTCGACCGGGTCCACCGCGACGATCTGCGCGGCGCCCTGCACCTTGGCGCCCTGGATCACGGAGATCCCGACGCCGCCGCAGCCGATCACGGCCACCGAGGAACCGGCCTCGACCTTGGCGGTGTTGATGGCCGCACCCAGGCCGGTGGTCACGCCGCAGCCGATCAGCGCGGCGATGTCGTACGGCACGTCGTCGGGGATCGGCACGGCGCAGGCGGCCGGCACCACCAGCTCCTCGGCGAAGGTGCCGGTGCCCGCGAAGCCGAAGACCTCGCCGCCCGGCCGGCGGAAGTTGGGGGTGGCGACGTTGCCGAAGGCCTCCAGGCACAGGTGGCCCTGGCCGCGCTTGCAGGAGGGGCAGTGGCCGCACGGCGGCAGCCAGCAGACCAGCACCCGGTCACCGATCTTGTGACTGGTCACGCCGTCGCCGACGTCCACGATCTCGCCGGAGCCCTCGTGGCCCGGGATGAAGGGCGCGGGCTGCGGCAGTACGCCGCTCATCGCGGAGAGGTCGGAGTGGCACAGCCCGGTCGCCTTGATGCGGATCCGGACCTTGCCGGGGCCGAAGCCCACGGTCTCCATGTCGTCGACGACCTCGAGCTTGTCCTGGCCTATCTCGCTCTGCAGTGCTGCGCGCACGGTGCGGCTCCTTGTGATTAGGCGTGTTCGACGATCGTGTCGGCCAGGACCGGGGCGTCCTCCCGGTCGGCGGCCGTGACGGTCACCAGGACGCGGCCGGGCTCCTGCCACATCCGGATGCGCAGGGTCTCGCCGGGGAAGACGATCCCGGCGAAGCGCGTGCGGTACGAGCGGACCCGGGAGACGTCGCCGTCCAGGAGGGTGTCCACCACGGCCTTGAGGGTCATGCCGTACGAGCACAGGCCGTGCAGGATCGGCTTCTCGAAGCCGGCCATCTTGGCGAACTCGGGGTCGGCGTGCAGCGGGTTCCAGTCCCCGGAGAGCCGGTAGAGCAGCGCCTGCTCCTCGCGGATGGTGCGCTCCACGGTCTTCTCGGGGGCGCGCTCGGGCATCTCGGGCCGGTCGGAGGGGCCCCGGTCGCCGCCGAAGCCGCCCTCGCCGCGGATGAAGATCTGCGCGTCGCTGGTCCACAGCGGGCCGTCGGCGTCGGCGACCTCGGAGCGGAGCACGATGACGGCCGCCTTGCCCTTGTCGTAGACGGCGGCGACGTGGGACCGCGACTCGGCGCTGCCCTTGACCGGGATGGGGCGGTGCAGGGTGACGGCGTGGCCGCCGTGCAGGACGTGTGCGAGGTTCACCTCGATGCCGGGGGCGCCGAGGCCGCCGAGCATGGCCATGCCCGCGCCCGCGACGGTGGCGAAGCTGGGCAGCACGTGCAGCTTGGACTCGAGGGTGTAGCGGAGTTCGTCGGGGTCGTTGGCCGGAATGCCCGCGCCGAGGCCGAGGTGGTACAGCTGGACGTCCTTGTGGTCCCAGCTGATCTCACTCTTCCTGGGGTCGGCGGCGAGGGCCTTTGCGGCGTCGATCGGCATGGGGACGCGACTCCTTGCTGTTGCCTGTGCCCGTGGCCGGGATGGCCGGGCCGTGGAAGACCTCGGCGCGGCCGTCCGCACCGTC
Organism: Streptomyces sp. NPDC089919; assembly: GCF_040684615.1. Lineage (NCBI taxonomy): Bacteria > Bacillati > Actinomycetota > Actinomycetes > Kitasatosporales > Streptomycetaceae > Streptomyces > Streptomyces sp. NPDC089919. Next base: position 42,594 of record NZ_JBFBGK010000069.1, on the reverse strand, counting down.
GGCCGCACCGAGGTCGCCTGCGGGGCCGGCCGCCGCGTCCGCCCTGCGGGGCGGGCACTTCTAGAACGCGTTCTAGGGGCCGGTGAGCCCTATGTATAACGCACCCCCCAGCACTTGGGAAGACTCCTGACAGTGCGTCAGGCCGCATTCGGCCCTAGGCTGGACGGATGGACGAAATGCCCAGGGATTTCCGATCTGCCCGGTCTCTTCGGGTGCTGCTCTCCCCGCCGGATCCGGCGCTGGCCGTCCTGCTCGGCCTGGAGCCGGACCTGATGGTGGTGGCCCAGGTACCGGCCGGGGACGACCTGGGGGCGGCGGCGCTGACGGCCTGCCCCGAGGTGGCCCTGGTGTCGGACGTGGCCGCGGTCCGCGCGCTGCTGGCGGAGGCCCCGGACTGCCGCACCCTGGTCCTAGCCACCTCCGCCCATCCCGGTGCGGTGGCGGCCGCCCTGGCCGCGGGCGCGGCGGGCTACGTCCTGCGCGACGGCCCGGTCTCCGACCTGGCGGCGGCCATCCGGCGGACGCTGTACGGGGAGACGGTGGTGGACCCGGCCCTGGAGGCGTAGCGGGGCCGGGCGGCGGTCCTGGCGGCCTGCGGCCTCCGGCGGCGGGGGGGCGAGCGGCGGGTCCGATCCCGCTGATCCGCCCCGAACACCGCGCACGGTGTTCTATGTTGAGTCCCGCGCACCGTCCAATCAGGACCGTCGTACGGGCCGGGACGGGCTCGTCCCGGAACGGAAGGGCACTCCTGCCGTGGACCAACTGACCGCGGAGGACCCCGTCCGCATAGGCCCGTACCGGCTGATCGCCCGGCTCGGCGCGGGCGGGATGGGCCTGGTGTACCTGGGCCGCTCCGACCTGGGCCGGACCGTCGCCGTCAAGGTCGTCCAGGCCGAGCACGCCCAGCACCCCGAGTTCCGGGTGCGGTTCGCCCGCGAGGTGGCCGCGGCCCGGCGGGTGGGCGGCAGCTGGACCGCCGACGTCCTGGACGCCGACACCGGGGCGGCGGTGCCGTGGGTGGCGACGCAGTACATCCCGGGCCCCGACCTCACGAGCGTGGTGGCCCGGGACTTCGGGCCGCTGCCCGAGCGGTCGGTACGGGTCCTCGCCAACCGGCTGGCGCTGGCCCTGGCGGCGGTGCACGGCGCCGGTCTGATCCACCGTGACCTCAAGCCCTCCAACGTCCTGGTGACCGTCGACGGGCCCCGGGTCATCGACTTCGGCATCGCACGGGCCATGGACGGCCTCGGTACGGACAGCCTGCACACCCGGACCGGCATGCTGATCGGCTCCCCGGGCTTCATGTCCCCCGAACAGGTGCGCGGCCTGGAACTCACCCCGGCCTCGGACGTGTTCTGCCTGGGCGCGGTGCTCGTGTACGCGGCCACCGGCCGGCTGCTCTTCGGCGCCACCGAGACCGGGCTCAACGCCCACCTCTTCCGGGTCGCTGAGGAGGAGCCGGACCTGACCGGGGTGCCGGAGCCACTGGCCGGGCTGGTGCGCGCCTGCCTGGAGAAGGACCCGGCGAAGCGGCCCACCCCGCAGGAGGTCGCCGACCGCACGGCGGCCGAGGAGAGCGGCGAGTGGCTGCCCGGGGCGGTCCTGGCCCAGCTCGGCCGCCGCGCCGCGCACCTGCTGGACTACGCCCCCGTCCTGCCCGCCGAAGCCCCCGGCCCGTCCGCCGACGCCGCCGGCCCGTCCGCCGACGCCGCCGCGGCTGCCGACGCCCGCCAGGACCCGCGGGTCCCGGCCGCCCGGCCGGCGCCCGCACCGCCCGGGTACGCCCCGACGGCGCGCGCACACTCCCCCGGGGCCGGCTTCGGTCCGCCGCCGGACCCGCAGCCGGACCCCTCGGCCACCACCCGGCCGCCGGCCCCCCGTCCGGAACCGGCCGTGGCCGGGCCCCGGCGGTGGTGGGGCCTGGTGGCGCTGGTCCTGGCCCAGCTGGTGGTGCTGCTGGACGCGACCTTCGCGGGGCTGACCACGTACTACGGCGGCCCCGTGGCCACGCACGTGGCCGCCGAGCCGCTGCCGCTGCTGGGGGACACGGACGTGGACCTGCTGCCCCTCGTCTACGTCGTCGCGTTCCTGCTGACGCTGGTGTTCGGCACCCGGATCACGGACCGGGTGGGCCGCAAGAAGACGCTGGTCATCGGTCTGGCGGGGCTGACCGTCGGGACCGCGTACGGCGCCTTCGTGGCGGTCGCTCCCGGCACGATGAGCATCGCCCGGGTGCTGGCCGGCGGCTTCGCCGCGCTGATCGTCTCCTCGGCGCCCGTCCTGGTCGCCCGGTCCTTCCCGGACGGACGGGAGCGCCGCACGGCGTCCGGGACGTCCCTGCTGGTCACGGGCACGGCCCCGGCGCTCGTCCTGCTGGTCTCCTGGCTCGGCCCGTTCGACCTGTTCTGGCGCGCGTGCCTGGCCTTCGAGGTCCCGCTGGCCCTGGCCGCCCTGGCCATGGTGGTGCTCCTCGTCCACGACCGGCCGGGCGGTCTCGGCGCCCGGCCCGACCCGGTCGGCCTGCTCCTGGGCGCAGCCGCCGCGGTCGTCCTCACCGGGTGCTTCCCGCTCTACAAGGGCCGGTTCATCCTGCTGCCCGCGGTCGCCGGGGTCCTGGTCCCGGCCTTCCTGCTGCGCCAGACCCGGACGGCCGGGGCACTCCTCCCGCCGACCGGACCCCCGGTCGGGCCGCCCCGCTGGTACGCCCTGGCGGCCGCCCTGGCCAACGTCGGCGCGGTCGCCCTGCTCACGAACCTGGGCTGGCTGGAATGGTGAACCGCCAGGGCCCGTGAACCGCTAGGCGGGCGCGATCCGGCGGCGCAGCAGGCAGAACTCGTTCCCCTCGGGGTCCGTCAGGACGTGCCAGGATTCGCTGCCGGTCTGGCCGATGTCCACCGGCTTGGCGCCCAGCGCCAGCAGGCGTTCCAGTTCCGCGTCCTGGTCGCGGTCGGTGGGGCTGACGTCGATGTGCAGGCGCAGCTTCGCCGCCCGGGGTTCCGCGGTGGGGCTGAGCACGAGGGTGGGCTGGGGGCCGCCGAAGCCGTCCCCGGGCGGTCCGATCTCGATGCTGCCGTCGTCCTCCCGCCCCAGCTCCACGTAGCCGAGGACCTCGCTCCAGAACGCCGCGAGCCGTTCGGGCCCGGCGCAGTCGATGACCAGTTCACTGATGCGGCATGCCATGGCGGGAGTATAGGAGCAGGCAACCGGCTTGCGGCCGAGTCCAGTTGACGGGCGTGGCGGGCCGGGGCTACGTCGGCGGCGGGGTCAGCCAGGGGAGGCCGGAGCGCTCGCGGAAGGCGTACCGGGGCCCGACCGGGTAGACCCGGTAGCGCCCGCCGGGCAGCTCCCCCGCGGTCCGGAACGGCCGGCCGCCGTCGTCCGCCGTCCACACGTGCGGCTTGCCGTCCACGCTGCCCACCACCTCGATGACCCACTCGCAGTCGGCGGTCCGGGCGTAGGCGGCGATCTCGAAGGCCTCGGGCCGGCCGTCCTCGACGTAGTGGACGGTGCGCTGGAAGTAGGGGGTGCGGGTGATCACCTGCGCGCCGTCCGGCTCGGTCACCCGCAGGGCCCGCGGCCGCGGGTCGTCCAGCTCCAGGGCCATGGCCGGCACGGCCGCCCCGCCCTGGCCCGGGCAGGCCAGGACCACGCCCGGGCCGGGCCGGCCGACCCGGGTCCGGCGGGCCCGGATGTCCTCGATCGCCACGGTGTGGCCGGGCTCGCCGGTGACCTGGACCCGGACCGGCGTCACCCGGAAGTCCACCGCCCCGCGGGCCACGGCGCGGCCCGCGCAGCCGGTCTCCGGGCCGACCCCGGCGGGCAGCTCCCGGGCCCCGCGGAAGAGCGCCGCCCGGTCCGGCCCGTCCCCGGCCTCGTACCGGGCCGTCACGGACACGCCCACGCCCTGGTCGGCCACCACCCGCTGGAGCACCGTGTCCAGCAGTCCGAACGGCACCCCGACGGCCAGCAGCGCCGTCCCGATGCCCACCCCGACCGCGATCTCGCGCAACAGCCCCCGGCGCTCCCCGCCCCCGGGCCCGGCTAACCCCGAAGCCTGCTCCTGACCCATCCCGTCCCCCACCCCGTGACCCGCCCGTGCGCGGGGAGGATCCCACGCCGCCCGCCGCCGCGGAAGCGGCCGGGACCCCGGCTCTAGCGGCGCAGGAGGGTGACGACGGCGGCGCCGCCGAGGCCGATGTTGTGGGCGAGGGCGACGTGGGCGTTCTCGACCTGGCGGGGGCCGGCCTCGCCGCGGAGCTGCCAGGTGAGTTCGGCGGCCTGGGCCAGGCCGGTGGCGCCGAGCGGGTGGCCCTTGGAGATCAGGCCGCCGGAGGGGTTGACCACCCAGCGGCCGCCGTACGTGGTCGCGCCGGAGGCGATCAGCTTGCCGGAGCCGCCCTCCGGGCACATGCCCAGCGCCTCGTAGGTGAGGAGTTCGTTGACGGAGAAGCAGTCGTGCAGCTCGATCACGTCCACGTCCTCGATGCCGAGCCCGGAGCTCTCGTAGACCTGCCGGGCGGCCGCGGCGGACATCGGGCGGCCGACCGCGTCGATGCAGGAGCCGGAGGCGAAGGAGTCCGCGGTGTCGGTGGTCATGGCCTGGGCGACGATCTCCACCGCCTTGTCCTGGAGGCCGTGTTCGGCGACGAAGCGCTCGGAGACGACCACCGCGGCCGCCGCGCCGTCCGAGGTCGGGGAGCACTGGAGCTTGGTCAGCGGCCGGTGGATCTCCTTCGCGGCCAGGATCTCCCCGGTCGTGTAGACGTCCCGGAACTGCGCGTTGGGGTTGTGCGCCGAGTGCCGGTGGTTCTTCTCCCCCACCATGGCGAGCTGTTCGGCGGTGGTGCCGTAGCGGTCCATGTGCTCGCGGGCGGCGTTGCCGAAGATCTGCGCGGTGGGCGGGGACATCTCGAAGCCGTGGCCGGCGGCCATGATGCCGTAGTGCCGGGCCACCGGCGAGGTCTTGAAGTCGCCGCCGTCGGCGCCGCCGCCCAGCGCGCCCTTCTTCATCTTCTCGAAGCCGAGCGCCAGCACACAGTCGTTGAGGCCGCCCTCGACGAACTGCCGGGCCATCATCAGCGCGGTGGCGCCGGTCGCGCAGTTGTTGTTGACGTTGTAGACCGGCACCCCGGTCAGCCCCAGCTCGTAGACGGCCCGCTGGCCGGCCGTCGAGGCCTGGAAGCAGTAACCGACGGGCACTTGCTCCACCAGTTCGTACGGGATCCCGGCGTCGGTCAGGGCCGCGCCGCCGGCCTCCTTCGCCATGTCCCAGTACTGCCAGTCGCGCGACTCGGGCTTCTCGAACCTCGTCATCCCGACGCCGACGATGTATGCCTTCATGACCTTCACTACCCCTTGAGTCAGTCCCGCGGGAGGCCGAGGATGCGCTCGGCGACGACGTTGAGCTGGACCTGCGTGGTGCCCCCGGCGATGGTCAGGCAGCGGGACATGAGCATCCCGTGGACCGCCCGCTGTCCCGGGCCCTCGCACACCGCGCCCGCCGGGCCGAGCAGTTCGAGGGCGAGTTCGGCGGTGCGCTGCTGGTGCGGGGTCTGGACGAGCTTGCGGACGGAGGCCCCGGCACCCGGCTCCAGTCCGGAGACCTGCTGGAGGGTGGTGCGCAGCCCGATGCAGGCCAGGGCGTGCGCCTCGGCGGCGAGGGCGCCGATCCGGGCGCGCAGCGCGCCGTCGAGGGTGGCCGAGCGGGCGATCAGGGCTTCGAGGCCGGTGTCGAAGCTCATCTGGTCGGCCATGTGGACGCGTTCGTTGCCGAGGGTGTTGCGGGCCACCCGCCAGCCGTCGTCGACCCGGCCCACGACGGCGTCGGCGGGCAGCGGCACGTCGTCGAAGTAGACCTCGTTGAAGAGCGCCTCGCCGGTGATCTCCTTGAGGGGGCGGACGTCGATCCCCGGGGTGCTCCGCATGTCGACGACGAAGTAGCTGAGGCCCTTGTGCTTGGGGGCCGCCGGGTCGGTGCGGGCGAGCAGGATGCCGAAGTCGGCGCTCTGGGCCGAACTGGTCCACACCTTCTGGCCGTTGATCCGCCAGGTGCCGTCCGGGGCGCGCTCGGCGCGGGTGCGCAGCGAGGCCAGGTCGGAGCCGGCGCCCGGCTCGGAGAAGAGCTGGCACCAGGTGAGGTCCCCGCGCAGGGTCGGCAGCAGGTACCGCTCCTGTTGCTCAGGGCTGCCGTACGCGAGCAGGGAGGGCACGACCCAGGTGGCGATGCCGAGGTCGCTGATGCGGATCCCGGCGGCGGCCATCTCCTGCTGTACGGCGAGCTGTTCGACCGGCCCGGCGCCGAGGCCGTACGGTGCCGGCAGGTACGGGGCGGCGTACCCGGTGGGGGCGAGCGCCCGGCGGACCGCGGCCGGGCCGAGCCCGCGTACGCCGTCCAGCACGGTCCGGGCCCGCTCGCGGTGGGCGGCGGCCTCGGGCGGCAGCTCCAGCCGCAGCTCGCGCCGGACCCCGTCGGCGGCCAGCCGCACCGCCCGGGCCCGGTGCCCGTCCCCGGCCCCGAGCAACTGCCGCGCGACCAGCGCGCGGCGCAGGTAGACGTGCGCGTCGTGCTCCCAGGTGAAGCCGATGCCGCCGAGGACCTGGATGCAGTCCTTGGCGCAGGAGTACGCGGCGTCCAGGGCGGTACCGGCGGCGAGGGCGGCGGTGAGGGAGCGGGGGCCGGGGGCGGCGGTGGGGTCCGCGTCCGGGGCGGGGGCCGGCGGGGTGGGCGGGGGTTCGTCGGCGCAGGTGGCGGCGTCCCAGACGAGGGCGCGGGACTGCTCGACGCGGACGAGCATGTCGGCGCACAGGTGCTTGATGCCCTGGAACTGGCCGATCGGCCGGCCGAACTGCTCGCGGACCTTGGCGTACTCGGCGGCCGTGCGCAGCGCCCAGGCGGCGGTGCCGCAGGCGTCGGCGGCGAAGAGTACGCAGGCCAGGTCGCGCACCAGCGAGGAGTCGAGGGCGAGCAGCCGGCCGGCCGGCACGGCGGCGCCGCGGGCGGCGACCTCGGCGGTGCCGCGGGTGGGGTCGGCGGACTCCTGGGCGCGCACCTCCAGGGCGGCGGCGTCCACCGCGAACCAGAGCGTGCCGTGGGCGGCCTCGGCGGCCAGCACCACCAGGTCGGCCTCGGCGGCGCCGAGCACGGGGGGCGCGGTGCCGTCGAGGAGGTAGCCGCCGTCCTCCACGGCGACGGCGGTCAGCCCGCCGGGCCCGAGGGCGACCGAGCCGATCCGCTCGCCGCCGCCGAGCGCGGCGGCGAGGTCGTCCCGGCCGGCCCGCTGGAGCAGTACGGAGGCCAGCACGCTGGGCAGGAACGGCCCCGGCAGCGCGCCGTACGCGGCCTCCTCCACGACCACGGCCAGCTCGAGCAGCCCGCCGCCGTCCTGATGCGGCGCGAGCAGCCCCTGCTGCGCGAGCCCGTCCCAGTAACCGGGCCTGCCGCGCCCGTCGGGCGGCGCGTCGAGGAGCTTGCGCACCTCCTGCGGCGGTACGGCCCGCGCCAGCCAGCCGCGCACGGCCCGGGCCAGGTCTTGCTGCTCTTGCGTGAGTCCGATGCCCATGGCGCGCAGACTAGAACACGTTCCAATCTGACGGAAGGTCAGGTCCTGGACTTTCGGGTCCGGCCGGCGACGGCCCCCGGTTGCGGGCGGCCAGGGAACCGCCTGGGGTACGGGTGGTGTCGGTGGTGGGTGGGAGGATGCACGGGCATCGGTACGGATCGGGGAGCGAAGATGGGGACTTGGGGCGTCGGGGCCTTCGAGAACGACACGGCGGCGGACTGGTGCGGCGCACTGGACGACGTACCGGCCGGCACCCGACCGGGCCTGGTGCTCGAAGCGCTGGCCCGGACGGTGGGGACCACCGGCTACCTCGACGCCGACGACGCCCAGGAGGCGGTCGCCGCGGCGGCCCTCGTCGCGGCGCAGTGCCCCGGCGGCGAGGCCGCCGACTCCCCCTACGGCCCCGAGGGTGCCCTCCCCGACCTGACCGGCCTGCGGGAGCTGGCCGGCCGGGCCCTGGACCGCGTCACCGCGGAACCGTCCGAGCTCCTGGAGCTGTGGGAGGAGGCGGAGGGCGGCCCGTGGCGGACCTCCGTCGACCGACTGCGCAGGACGCTCCGGCCGTAGCCGCGAGGCGGCCGGGCGCCGACGCGGGCGCCCCGCAGCGGAGTCGAGGGTGGCCGCCGGTCCGGGACCGGGTCGGTTCCGGTCGCATGGGCGCGGCTTCCGGCCGGATGATCACGAACGGCCCCCGGTGTCCGTCACCCCCTGCCTACCGTGCGTGGCATCCGGACGGATGGCTCCGCCGCCCACGGAGCCCGCGCAAGGGAGACGGCACGTGACCGACAGCACCAGCACGGCTCAGGAAGACGACCAGAACCTGTGGCGGGCGATGTACACGCCCGACGGGGGCTGGAGCCCGGGCGTGGCCTTCGCCGACCACCTCAGCTTCGCCGCGCCCGCCCTGGCCGAGGTGGCCGGAACCCTCTACTGCGTCCACCGGGGCGCCCGCGAGGAGGGTGAGGGCGGCAAGGTCCTGCCCGTGCGGTGGACCTCCTTCACCCCCGCCTCCCTCCGGCCCCTCGTCGCCGCGCTCGACGAGGCCGCGGCGGCGCTGCCGAAGGACGCGACGGAGGAGCAGACCGCCGCCTGGCAGACGAAGGTCCAGGCCGCGGCCGAGGCGCTGGAGGCGGCCCGCAGGTGGACGCCGGACGCGTACTCCTACGGGATAGCGAGCTTCGAGACGCCCGCCGTCGTCAACGACGGCGGCACCCTGCGGATGGTGTTCACCGGCTCGGACTCCTGGTACGGCGACGAGCGCAGCACTCAGCTGTACGAGACGCAGCTGCGCGTGAAGGAGGGCGACGCCGACTGGGACGAGCCCCGGCCGCTCGACCAGCCGGGCGGGGTGGCCCTCGCCCCCGCCCTGGCCGTCCTCGACGGCACGGTCCACCTGGTGCACATGGACCTCTCGCAGGACCGGCTCGTCCACCTGGTCCGCGACTCCGAAGGGGACTGGGCCCCCGTCCTGGACGAGAAGGACGAGCCGCTGGAGACCCCCTATTTCGACTCCGGGCGGATGCGCCGGGAGTGGCAGCAGTCCAAGGAGGGCCTGCGGGCCAACCTCTCGCTGACCGCCCACGACGGCAAGCTGCACCTGATCCAGAACGGCTTCGGGATCCTCTACCACTTCGTGTTCGACGGCAGCACGTGGACGGGTGGCCGGGCCCTGCCCGGCCCCGTCCCGGTCAAGGAGGGCGAGGGCTTCGACGCCGCCTTCTCCCGGCGGACCGCAGCCCTCGCCTCCTACGACGGGAAGCTGCACGCCGTCTACCCGGGAGGCGAGGACGACGCCCTGCGGCACGGCACCTGGACCGAGGAGGGCGGCTGGACCCGACCGGTCGTCCTGGAGGGCCACGACTCCAACAACACCCCGGCCCTGGTGGCGTTCAAGGAGGGGCCGGACGGGGCCGAGCGGGAGGTGCTGCTGCTGGTGCACCGGGGCGTGGACCGGTACGTGGCGCCCGTCCCGCCGGCGCCGCCCGCCCCGCCGAGCATCGCGGACGTGGTCAGCCGGGGCACCACCGTCACCGGACGGACGGTCTCCGACTACGGGCGGGGAGGCTGGAGCCGCCTGCGCCACGACGTCGCGCTGACCCCCGCCACGCTCAAGGACGGCAAGAAGGCGGTCATCGCAACCTGGGACGCGGTCGCCGAGTACTACTGGGGCTGGTGGTGGTACCGGGACGGCGGCACCCGCTTCTCGAAGGTCTGGGTGGACCGGGGCACGCTGTGGATCACGAAGCCGTCGGACAAGAACTTCCTGAAGTACGCCGACTTCTCCGGCGGGCACTTCTCGAACGGGCACTTCCGGGTGGACGTACTGATCACCGACCTGGAGCCGGGGACCTACGAGATCGCGCTGAGCAGCACCAACACGAAGAAGACCGGCGGCTACTGGTGGGACGAGCACCTGTTCAACGGCCGTACGGACCGTGAGTACTGGACCGCCCTCGAACCGACCAGGTCCTTCGCCACCATCACCATCTGACCCGGCCCGGGCCCGGCCGGCCCGGCCCGGCTTCGGCCCGGTCTGGCCTTGCCGGCCCGGGCTCGGGCCGGACCGGGCCCCTCCACCCCGCCCACCCCTCCCAGCCCGTCCGGCGCTTGAGGACCGGGCCCGGGCGGAGCCCGCCCCTCCACCCCGCCCGCCTTCCCAGCCCGTCCGGCGTTTGAGGACCGGGTCCGGGCGGAGCCCGGGGAAGGGCGGGTAGGGGACAGCGCCGCAGGCCCGCCTTGCCCGGTACGCCGAGCCCGGCTGGGCCCGCTCAAACGCCGCTCGGGCTGGAGGTAGGCCCGGTTCAACCCGTACGCCCAGCCCGGCTGGGCCCGCTCAAGCGCCGCTCGGGCTGGAAGGGGGCGGAGGTAGGCCCCTCCAAGCCGTACGCCGGGGCCCCGCCGGGCCCGCTCAAGCCCCGCTCGGGCTGGACGGGGGCGGAGGTAGGCCGCCCTACAAGACGTACGCCGGGGTCAGTGGGGCATTGAGGCCAGGGCGCCCCGCAGGGTGCGGAGGGCTTCGGCGCGGCAGCCGGAGGCCGGGTGGGCCCGGCCTCGGTAGATCACCCAGATCGTCAGGTTGGCCGAGCGGACGCCCAGCCGGCAGCCCGTGCCGTCGGACATGCCCACGGCAACGGCCTGCTCGTCCGCGATGCCCTTCCCGTCCCGCTCGGCCTCCAGGTCCGCGACCCGGCGCGCGAAGTCCCGCTGGGCCATCACCACCGCCGACGTCGCCCCGGCGGCCCGGTTCAGGCTCCAGTCGACGACCTCGTCGCTGCCGGGGTCCGCGGAGTGCCACGTACAGGAGGTCTGGGCGGTCTTGCCGTCCTGGACGTGGTAGTCCTGCGTCGCGTCGCGGGGCCCCAGCAGCGAACCGTCGGCCATCTCCTCGCAGGTCGGCATGGTGGCGTAGTCCGCGGTCCGGACCCCCGCCGTCCCACCTCCGCCCCCGGATCCGCCCCCGGATCCGCCCCAGAGGAGCCGCCCGCCCGCGGCGAGCACGCCGAGCACCACCACCGCCCCGGCCACCGCCGTCACACGGCGGATCCGCCGCCCCCGGTCCGGCCCGGCCGCCCCGCCCGGCGCGACGACCGTGCCCCCGCCGGCCGACCCACCGGCCACCGGCACCCCGCCCGCCGCCACGGCCGACCCACCAACCGACGGCACCCCGTCCAGCACCGTCCGCTCCGGCGACCCCAGTACCCGGTCCACCTCGGCCTGTTGGGCGGCGACCAGGTCCCGGACCGCCGGGGGCCAGGGGCCGGCCGGCGGGGCGGAGCCCAGCAGCTCCAGCACGCCCTGCGGCGTCGGCCGCCCGGCCGGGTCCTTGGTCAGGCAGGCGGTGACCAGCTCCCGCAGCCCCGCCGGTACGCCGGACAGGTCCGGCTCTTCGTGCACCAGGTCGTACAGCGTCTGGAGCACGGACCCGCGGGCGAACGGACTGCGCCCCGTCGCCGCGAAGGCCAGCACCGACCCGAGGGCGAAGACGTCGCTGGCCGCGGTCAGTTCGCCGGCCTCGGCCTGCTCGGGCGACATGAAGGCCGGCGAGCCGACCACCACCCCCGACTGCGTCAGCTCGGTGGCCCGCCCGTCGTCGGCCCGCGCGATGCCGAAGTCGATGACGCGGACCCCGTCCTCGGCGAGGAGGACGTTGTCCGGCTTGAGGTCGCGGTGGACCAGCCCCGCCCGGTGGATCTCCACCAGCGCGGTGGCCAGCCCGGCCGCCAGCCGCCGGACGGTCTCCTCCGGCAGCGGCCCCACCCGGTCGACCACCGCCCCGAGCGACGGCCCGGTCACGAACACCGAGGCCAGCCAGGGCGTGGCGGCCTCCGCGTCGGCGTCCAGCACGGCGGCCGTGAAGGCACCCGAGACCTTCCGGGAGGCCGCGACCTCGCGCCGGAACCGGGCCCGGAACTCCTCGTCCGCCGCGATCCGCGCATGCACCTGCTTGACCGCGGCCAGCCGCCCGTCCGGTCCGGCCCCGAGCAGCACCCGGCCCATGCCGCCCCGCCCCAGCTCGGCCAGCAGCCGGTACGGCCCGATCGCCCGCGGATCGGCCGCCTTGAGATCCCTCACCCCTCACCCTCCCCCGTCAGGCCTTCGGCGGGATCCGCAGCCCGGACCTGGCGAAGTACTTCGCCATCGACTCGCACTCGGCCCCCGCCGCGTACCGCGTCCCCGTCACGGTCACCACCACTCGAAGGTTGACATCCCGCACTGACAACTCGCAGGCCGTCCCCTCCTCGGCCTTGGCCCAGGCGGCCTCCTCACCGAGTCCGACCGAGGCCGACCGCCCGCCGTCCGCCCGGACCTCCTCCTGGGCCTTGTCGGCCTGTTCGGCTCCGGAGCCGCGGCCGCCGCCCTTCTCGTAGAGGCCCCAATAGACGGTGACGGTTGCGGACGTACCGGCGGACGAGTCGAAGCTCGCCCAGCCGCAGGTGTTGTTCGGATCGGCCCAGGACCCGTCGCGCCGCGCGATCCCCGCCCCGCCCGGCCCGGTGAACCCGACCGGGACCTGCATCTCCCCGCCCACGTCCCGGCAGGTCATGGCCTTGGCCCGGTACTCGTCGGGCACCTCGGACAGCGGCGGGTCCGCGAGGTACGCCCGGACGCCGAGCGCGCCGCCCGCGAGCAGGGCCACCGCCCCGGTGGCCATCGCGGTCCGCCGCCACCGTCTGCGCCCTCCCGGGGCGGGGGCGGGTACGACGGCTGGTACGGCGGGCAGGGTCGCGGCCAGCGCCTCGGCCTCGGCCCGCTGGCCGGCGGCGAGCGCCCCGACCGCCCCCGGCCAGGGCCGGGCGGTCGGCTCGACCGTGCCGAGGGCCGCCAGGATCCCGGCGGGCGCGGGCCGCCGCTCCGGGTCCTTGGCGAGGCAGGACGCGATGAGCGGCCGGAGCCCGGCCGGTACCCCCGTCAGGTCCGGCTCGGCGTGCAGGACCTCGTACAGCAGCGCCGGTACGGAGGCGGCGGCGAAGGGCGGCCTACCGGTGCAGGCCGCGACCAGCGTGGAGCCGAGCGCGAAGACGTCGGTGGCCGCCGAGACCCGCCCGCCCGAGGCCTGTTCGGGCGCCATGTACGCGGGCGAGCCGATCAGCGAACCGGTGTGGGTGATCCGGGTCCCGCCCTCGACGGCCCGGGCGATGCCGAAGTCGATGACCCGGACGCCGTCCTCGGCGAGGAGGACGTTGGAGGGCTTGAGATCGCGGTGCACCAGCCCGGCCCGGTGGATGTCCGCGAGCGCGGTGGCCAGCCCGGCCGCCAGCCGCCGGACCGCCTCCTCGGGGAGCGGCCCGGTCGTGGCGAGGGCCTGGTCGAGGGCCGGTCCCGGCACGAAGGCCGAGGCCAGCCAAGGGGTTTCGGCGTCCGGGTCGGCGTCGAGCACGGGCGCGGTACAGGCCCCCGAGACGGCCCGGGAGGCCGCCACCTCCCGCCGGAACCGCGCCCGGAAGCCGTCCTCGTCGGCGTACTCGGCGTGGATCTGCTTGACGGCGACGAACCGTCCGTCGGGCCCGGCGGCGAGCAGGACCCTGCCCATGCCGCCGGCCCCTAGCTCGGCGAACGGCCGGTAGGGCCCGATCCCGTCGGAGTCGGGCCCACCGGCCGCTATCGGTCTCATACGCGGCCCCCGCCCGGCGTCACAGGCTCCGGACGAAGGCGGCGAAGGCGGCCGGGCTGACGGTGAAGGTGCCGAGGGTGAGGTTCTTGGAGTCCCGGACGGCTACCTGGCATGCCTGTGCGGCTACCTCGATGCACTGGCCGCCGGTGTCCCCGCTGTGCGTGGACTTCTGCCAGGTGGCGTTGCCGAGTGGGGCGCACTCGACGCATTCGCCACCGGTGTCAGAGCTGTAGGTGGACTTACGCCAATTCGCGCCCGTCAGACACTGATTGGTGCTCATAACGCTCCTCCATCACGCGGGCGATCAGCGCCGCCGAGTCCTCCACGGACAGCGCGGCGGCCTGCAAGTGATCGTATCGGAGCGAGCCCTCCCTGACGGCGTCTGGATTGGCCGTCATGTGCCCTTGCACGAAGTCCTCGGTGTAGACGAGGTCTGGATCATCCTCGAAGCGCAACAAGGTGAACGTCCCCGGAAGGCCCGCATGTGCGCCTGAGGCGAACGGAAGGATCTGGATCTTCACCCAATCACGCTTCTGGAGACCCAACAGATGCGCGAGTTGGGCTCGCATGACCTCAGGGCCTCCGATCTCCTGATGCAGCACCGCCTCGGCCAGCACGACCCACAGCAGAGGCGGAGTAGGGCGGTCGAGAATCCGCTGTCGGTCCATCCGGGCCGCAACTTGGGCATCGACACCTTCCGTCTTCCACGCGCCGAGGACGGCACGCGCGTAATCCTCGGTCTGGAGAAGGCCGTGCACCAGCTGCGCCTGGTACGTGGAGATGTACGTGGCCTTGGCCTCCATCTCCGCGTACGGCTGGAACCACGTCGGCAGTTGGCTCCGCAAAACCAGCCCGACCAGCCGGGAGAAGAACCCGCCGGTCCCCAAGGCCGCGTCCACCCGTTCCGAGAACTCCCGCGTCGGTACCTTCTTGGCGGTCTCGATCTGCCCGATCAGCGAGGCGGTGCAGAAGACGATGCCGCCCAACTGGCCCTGAGTCAGCTTCGCCTCCTCTCTCAGGCGACGCAGTTCAGACCCGTAGTAATCCAGCGGCGACGCGCTGGGATCGAGATCGCGGACGTTGACCATGAGGTGGTCACCCCCAGTTCCAACCGGGTACGGCGTGGGTTTCAATCCGTAGCCGAGCGTAACCATTCCGCCGCAGCCTGGTGGCATGAATCACGCAACTGAGCCGCTGATGCCAGAACTTGGCGGCACGTACCGGATGAGCATCACCGTGGGTGAGCACTCCGCCCGCCACATCCGGGCCATCCTCCACACCTTCCTCCACAGTTGGGGACTGCCCGAACTGGTGGACGGGGCCGGGCTCGCGCTGACCGAGCTGGTGGCGAACGTGGTGCGGCACGTGCCGGACCGGCGGTGCGCGGTGCTCATCCTGCGGCGGCCGGAGGGGTTGCGGGTGGAGGTGTACGACGGGGTGGCCGCCTGCCCCGGGCCGGTGCGGGGCGGCGACCCGCTCGCCGAGACCGGCCGCGGCCTCCTCCTCGTCGAGGCGGTCACCGACCGGTGGGGCGTCGACCCCAGCCCGCACACCGGCGGCGGCAAGACGATCTGGTTCGAGTGCGACGGCCCGGGACCCGGCCTAGGCTGGTGATGTCGCCCGTGTCCAGGTCCTCGTACGACGAGACGGGAGGGCACCCGTGAAGCAGCCCAGCCGAAGCCGGTTGCGGCGGGCCTGTGTGGCCGCCGCGGCCGTGAGCGTCCTGACCGCGCCGGTCCTGGCCGGAGCCGCGTACGGTGCGCCGCCGACGGTGGCGGCGGCCGCCCCCTCCCCCAGCCCGGACGGCACCGGCACCGGCACCGGCACCGGCGTCTTCCGCGAGCTGACCCCGGCCGTGGCCGCCCAGCTGGACGCGGCGATCCGGCGGACCATGACCGAGACCCGGACCCCCGGCGTGATCGTGGGCGTGTGGACCCCTGACAAGGGCAGTTACGTGAAGGCCTTCGGGGTGGCCGACAAGGCGACCGGTGCCCCCATGTCCACCGGCCTCTACATGCGGATCGGCAGCGAGACCAAGACCTTCACGGTGACGGCCCTGCTGCGGCTGGTGGACCAGGGGAAGCTGAAGCTGGACGACACCATCGACCGGTACGTCTCCGGGGTGCCGAACGGCGACCGGATCACGCTGCGGCAACTGGCCGGGATGCGCAGCGGGTTGTACAACTACGCCGACGACCCGGCCTTCAACAGGTGGCTGGACACGCTGCCGACGGAGCCGATACCGCCGCAGCGGCTGCTGGAGTACGCCTTCGCGCACCCGGTGCAGTTCGAGCCGGGCGCGAAGTTCGAGTACTCCAACACCAACATCATCCTGTTGGGGCTGGCCATGGAGAAGGCCACCGGGAAGCCCTTCGCCCAGGTCCTGAAGGAACAGGTGCTGAGGCCGGCCGGGCTGCGGCACACCAGCTTCCCCGCCACCGGGACCGAGTTCCCGAAGCCGCACGCGCAGGGCTACACGGAGCAGACGACCTCGGGGAAGACCGAGGACTCGACCTACATCACGCCCTCCTGGGGCTGGTCGGCCGGGGCGATCATCTCCGACCTCCAGGACCTGCGGAGCTGGGCGAGGACCCTGGCGACCGGGACGCTGCTGACGCCCGCCACGCAGCAGGCGCGGCTGGAGATGCAGCCGATCGGGAAGCCCGGGGCGAGCTACGGGCTCGGGATCTTCGACGTGCAGGGCTGGATCGGGCACGACGGGTCGATCCCGGGATTCGAGTCGCTGGTGGTCTACCTGCCCCAGGCGCGGGCCACGATGGTGGTGCTGCTCAACACGGACGTGCTGACCGCCGGGCGGGAGCCGACCGCCTTCTTCGGGCAGGCGGTCACCGGGATCGTCTCCCCGGCGCACGAGTACCCGGGGCACGAGTCGCTGCTGCACCCGCGGTAGGCGGGCTCCCCGCCTAGCGGACCGCCATCGGCGCCAGTCCGAGGGCGGCCAGCGCGGCCGCCCCGGCCGCGGCGTGCTCGCCGCCGGACAGCAGCAGCGTGCGGGCCCACTGGTAGCGGCAGCCGGCCGCCTCGAAGGCGGGGGCGCTGGCCAGTACCGCGGCCGGGTCGCCGTCCAGCAGCCCCTGGGCGCGCTCCACCAGGGCGGTGGCGACCGGGTTCCCGGCGACCGTGGACCGGGCGGCGGCCAGGCGGGCCCGGGCGTCGGGGTGGCCGGCCAGGACCGAGGCCTCGGCCCGCAGCGCCTGGTACCAGTGCAGCCAGACCCAGCAGACCCACTTCCACACCTGTGCGGGTTCGGGGGCCAGCCGGTCCAGGGCTTCGAGGGGGTCGCCGTGGTGGAGCAGGACCAGGGCGTCGAAGACGGCGCCGTGGCCGTGCCGGTTGTCGTCGGCGCCGCCGGACCGGTCGGTGATGGCGAGCCAGGCCTCCCGGGCCTCCCGGTCGCCGCGCAGGCCGTGGACCATCGCGACGGCCGAGGCGGCCGGGCCCAGGGAGAAGGACCGCTGACGGCCGGTCCGCATCCAGGCGTCCCGGAAGCGCAGGCTGCCGGTGAGCACGTCCTCGGCGCGGCCCGCGAAGGCGTCCGCGACCAGCAGCCAGGAGGTGGCGTGGTCGCCCACGTCGGCGAGCTGGGGCTGGGCCGCCAGCTCTGCGCCCCAGCGGCGGGCGGCCCGCAGCTCCCCGGCGCCCACGGCGGTGGCGGCGGCCATGGCGAGGGCGTCGACGAGTTCGTGGGTGCGGGCGGGGGTGTCGGGGGCGGAGGCCAGGACGGCGATCCGGTCCCGGGCCGCCTCGGCGGCGGCGAAGGTCTCACCGGCCCAGCTCTGGGCGCCGGAGAGGGCGTCGAGGGCGGCGGACCGGGCCACCGGGTCGCCGGCGAGCCGGGCCAGTTCGACGGCCCGCTCGGCGCAGGCGACGGTGTCGGGGGCGGAGTTGTCCGGGGCGCCCTGGACCGCGCCGAAGGCGTCCGCGACCACGGCCGCCTCGGCCAGCGCGAGGGCCGCCGCGGCGGCCGGGTCGCCCGGACCGGCCAGCTCGCGCGCCTCGCGGAGCAGGTCCATGACCTCGGCCGCGGCCGGGACCCGGAGGAACGTACTGGAGAAGCGGTACGCGGCGGTGGCGGCGGCCGCCAGGTCGCGGGCGGCCCCGGCGGTGTCCCCGGCCCGGCGGGCGGCCTCGGCGGCGGCAAGGTGCAGGCGGTGGATGTCGTCGCCGAGCCGGCGGCAGCCGGCCACCCCGGCGGCCCGGCGCAGGGCTGCGGCGGCCTCGGCGTCGGTGGCGGCGAGCCGGGCGGCCTGCTCGTAGCGCTGCTGGGACTCGCCCAACAGGTTGCGGGTGAAGGCCAGTCCGGCCAGGTCGAGCGCGAGGCGGCAGGCATCGGCGCGCTGTTCGGGGCGGTCCGCGGCCCAGGCCAGGGCGGCCCGCAGGTCCTCGGCGACCGCGTCGAAACGGGCCCGCCACTGCGCGTCGTCGCTCTCCCCCAGGCGGGCCGCACCGGCCAGGCACCAGGCCAGGTGGCGGGCGCCGGCCTCGGTGGCCTCGCCGGTCTCGGCCAGCCGCTCGGCGCCGTACTGGCGCAGGGTCTCCAGGGCCTGGTAGCGGGTGCCGGTCGCGGAGTGCGTCACGGCCAGCAGGCTCTGCTCGGCGAGCCGGCCCAGGCCGTCGGCGACCGCGGCCGGTGCCAGCGGGGCGAAGCCGGCGACCTCGGCGGCGGCTTCGGCGGTGAAGGGGGCGACGAAGGCCGAGACCCGCCGCAGCACCGCCCGGTCCTCCGGTTCGAGCAGGTCGTGGCTCCAGTCCAGGACGGCCCGCACGGAGCGGTGCCGGCCGTCGGCGCGGGGGCCGCCGGCGAGGATCCTCAATTGGTCGGAGAGGCCGGCGGTCAGGCCGTCGAGGCCGAGGGTGGACCAGCGCGCGGCGGCCAGTTCGATGGCCAGCGCCATGCCGTCGAGGCGTTCGCAGAGGGCGGCGATCCGCTGGTGTTCCTCGGGGGCCGGGGCCCGGCCGACGGCCGCGGCCCGCTCCAGGAAGAGGGCCACCGCCTCCGAGGTGCCGCCGCCGACCCGGGAGAGCGGCTGCACCGGGAAGACCCATTCGAAGGGCACCATCAGGCGGGCCCGGCTGGTGGCGAGCACCCGGACGCCGGGGCAGGCCACCAGGAGGCGTTCCAGGAAGGGGGCCACCCCGTCGCGGACGTGCTCGCAGTTGTCGAGTACCAGCAGCGTGCGGCGGTCCGCGAGGGCGGCGGTCAGCGCGTCGTCGACGCCGCGGCCGGGCTGCTCGCCCACGCCCAGGGCCGCCGCGACCGCCGCGCCCACCCGCTCCGGGTCGGTGACCGGGACCAGGTCGACGAAGCCGACCCCGTCGGGGAAGTCCCCGGCCACCTGGGCGGCGACCGCCAGGGCGAGCCGGGTCTTGCCGACGCCGCCGAGGCCGACGGCGGTGACCAGCCGACGGTCCGTCACGGCCGCCGCCAGCTCCTCGCGTTCACGGGCGCGGCCCACGAAGGCCGTCAGCGGTACGGGCAACGCGACTGCCGGGAGCGGGCGTTCGGCCGGAGCGGGGGCGGCGGCCGGGGCGGCCCGGCGGGACAGGGCCCGGCGGTCGGGCAGTTCCAGCTTCCGCAGCAGCGAGGAGACGTGCGACTCGACCGTGCGGACGGAGATGAACAGCCGGGCGGCTATCTCCGCGTTGCTCAGGTGCTCGCCCAGCAGGGCGAGGACGTCGGCTTCCCGGGCGGAGATCACTGGAGTGGACACCGGGTCATTATGCGGAGCCGGGTGCGGGGGCGTTCCGTGGCCCGTCCGTGGGCTTTCCGTGGTCTTTCCGTGGTGAGCACGGAGGCGCCGGGCACCCCTGCCGCGGGAAGCTGTGAGCACAGGGGGAACGGGCCGGTGAGAGCACCGGGCCGACCGGGACCCGCGACGACAGGAGTGACCGTGACCAGCGCTTCCAGCCCTTCCGTGCAGGGGATCAAGACCGTGCTGCACCCCGTGTCCGACCTCGCCCAGGCCAAGGCCGTGTACGCCGCGCTGCTGGGGGTCGAGCCGGGCACCGACGGGCCGTACTACGTGGGCTTCGACGTGGCCGGGCAGCACATCGGCCTGCTGCCGGGCGGCGGGCCGCAGGGGCTGACCGGGCCGACGGCCTACTGGCACGTCGCGGACATCGAGGCGAAGGTCGCCGAGGTGACCGCGGCCGGTGCCACCCTCAAGGACGCCCCGCGCGACGTGGGCGAGGGCCGGCTGGTGGCCACCGTCATCGACCCGGACGGCAACCTGCTCGGTCTGGTGCAGGACCAGTGAGCACGGCCCCGCGCAGCCGCGCCGAGCGCCGCCGCGACACCGAGCACCGGCTGGCCCAGGAGGTCGACGTCTGGGTGGCCACCGCCTCCCCGGACGGCGCCCCGTACCTGGTGCCGCTCTCCTTCGACTGGGACGGCGAGGCGCTGCTGGTGGCCACCCCGGCGAAGAGCCCCACCGGCCGGAACCTGGCCGCCACCGGGACCGCCCGGCTGGCCCTGGGCCCCACCCGCGACGTGACCATGATCGAGGGGGAGGTCGAGGTCCTGGCCGTCGACGCGCTGCCGCCGCAGGTGGGCGACCGGTTCGCGGCCCGTACCGGCTTCGACCCGCGCACGCTGGCCACCCCGTACCGCTATTTCCGCATCACCCCCCGCCGCGTCCAGGCCTGGCGGGAGGCCGACGAGCTTCCCGGCCGCGAGCTGATGCGCGACGGCGCCTGGCTGGTCTGACGCCGGCCGCCCCCTCCATCCGACATCCTTACTTTTCAAGGGAGATCCACCATGAGCAACGCCGACAACACCGCGCACCAGGGCTTCACCGCCGAGGAGCGGGCCGCGATGAAGGACCACGCGAAGGCGCTCAAGAAGGAGGCCTCGCGCGGCGGTTCGAAGGCGGAGAAGGCCGCGCAGGCGCTCCAGGACGTGCTCGAGAAGATCGCCGAGATGCAGGGCTCGGACCGCGAGATGGCCGAGCGGGTGCACGCCGTGGTCACCGCCACGGCCCCGCAGCTCGCGCCGAAGCTCTGGTACGGGATGCCCGCCTATGCGCTGGACGGCAAGATCGTCTGCTTCTTCCAGTGCGCGGAGAAGTTCAAGGCCCGCTACGCGACCCTCGGCTTCAGCGACCAGGCGCAGCTGGACGACGGCCCGATGTGGGCGGCCGGCTTCGCGCTGACCGCGGTGACGGCCGAGGTGGAGGAGCGGATCGCCGACCTGGTGAAGCGGGCGGTGGGCTGAGGCGCGGGCGTCCGGGTCCGGCGGGTACGGGGCGGTCGTGGTGCGTGGGGACCCGCGCACCACGACCGGCCCCGCGGGCGCGTGACGCGGAGCACTCCGACCCGCCGGTAACAACGCGCGCCGGGTACGGCACGATGGCCGTTCCCGCGCAGTCCGCGCGGGCCACGCAGCACGCACCAGCCCGGAGGAACCCCATGGCCGCGGCCCCCAAGCCGGAGACCCTCGCCGCCTTCGAGGCGGCCAAGGGCTTCATGCCCGTCAACGAGGGCCTGGCCCTGTACGCGGCCGCGGCCGAGGCCGCCGTGCTCGGGCTGCCGCTGCTGGAGGTGGGCACGTACTGCGGGCGCTCCACCATCCTGCTGGCCGACGCGGCCCGGGAGGCGGGACTGACCGCGATCACCGTGGACCACCACCGCGGCAGCGAGGAGCAGCAGCCGGGCTGGGAGTACCACGACCCGACGGTGGTGGACCCGGAGCTCGGGGTCATGGACACCCTGCCGACCTTCCGCCGGACCCTGCACAAGGCAGGCCTGGAGGAGCACGTCCTGGCGGTGGTGGGCCGGTCCCCGCAGGTGGCGGCGGTCTGGGGCGGGAAGCTCGGCTTCGTCTTCATCGACGGCGGGCACACCGACGAGCACGCCACCGGGGACTACGAGGGCTGGGCCCCGCACCTGGCCGAGGGCGGCACGCTGGTCATCCACGACGTCTTCCCGGACCCGGCCGACGGGGGCCAGGCGCCCTACCGGATCTACTGCCGGGCGCTGGAGTCGGGGGCCTTCACGGAGGTGTCGGTGACGGACTCGATGCGGGTGCTCAAGCGGACCGGCCCGGGGATCTGAGCCCGGCCCCGGGAGCGGGGCCGGGCCGTCTCCTCTAGGACACCGCGGACCGGCCCGCAACCCCAGCAGCCCCGTCGGCGTACAAGAATCACAAAATAGGACCGAAGGGAGCGTGTCCGGCCGGAAGGCCGGGGCGCCTCCCCCGGGCCGCACTAGCATCGGCCCGTGCCGTACGACGACAGTGCCCCGCGCCCCGAATCCTCCGACGCCATCAGCCCGGACCGGCCGCGCCTGCTGCGCCGGTCCACGCTGGCCGTGGCCGCCGCGGTGCTCGCGCCCACCTGCCTGGCCGGGTGGGTGCTGGTCAACGTCCTCAGCGGGTCCGGCTCCGGCGCCGCGGCCGAGACGGTGCAGGGCGCGCCCCTGCCGTCGTCCGGTACCGCCGCGAGCCACGGCGCGGCCCCGACCCACGGCGACGCCAAGGCCGCGCCGGGCACCGCCACCCCGCCGCCGGTGGACCCGTCCGCGGAGGCGGCCGGGCCCGATCCCCGGCCGCGGGGTCCGCTGGCCGGCCGCACGGTCGTGCTCGACCCCGGGCACAACCCGGGCAACTTCCGGCACACCACCGAGATCAACCGGCGGGTGGACATCGGGACGAACCGCAAGGAATGCGACACCACCGGCACCACCACCAACGCCGGTTACCAGGAGGCGCAGTTCACCCTGGACGTGACGGCCCGGCTCAAGGCCGTCCTGGCCGCGCAGGGCGCGAAGGTGGTCGTCACGCACACCGCCACCGACCGGGCCTGGGGCCCCTGCATCGACGAGCGGGCCCGGATCGGCAACACGGCGCACGCCGACGCGGTGGTCTCGATCCACGCCGACGGCTCCTCGGCGGGCAACCGCGGCTTCCACGTGATCCTGCCGGCCAAGGTGCACGCCGGCGCGGCCGACACCACGCCCATCACCGGCCCCTCCCGGGTCCTGGGCACCCGGATCGCGGGCAACTTCGCCCGGGTGACCGGAATGCGGCCCTCCAACTACGTGGGCGGCGG
This sequence comes from Streptomyces sp. NPDC089919, assembly GCF_040684615.1. Classification (NCBI taxonomy): domain Bacteria; kingdom Bacillati; phylum Actinomycetota; class Actinomycetes; order Kitasatosporales; family Streptomycetaceae; genus Streptomyces; species Streptomyces sp. NPDC089919. Next base: position 19,855 of record NZ_JBFBGK010000069.1, on the reverse strand, counting down.
CACCGGCCTGGTGGTCCGCGAGGACCTGGGCGGACTGAACCTCTCGACCCGGCCCAAGGTCTTCATCGAGTGCGGCAACATGCGCGACGCCACCGACGCCGCGCTGCTGACCAGCCCGGCCTGGCGGCAGAAGGCCGCACAGGGCATCGCCGACGGGATCCGGGGCTTCCTGGGCGGATAAGCCCGCGCTCCGCCCGTCTGACCGGAACCGACCCGCCGCGTCCGAAATGCCGGTGGCTCAATTCCTGTTCCTGGGCATACCTTTGGCGATTTTTGATCAACCGCTGCCCCTCGCGTGAACCGTTCCTGACAAGCATGGCGCGGTACCGCCCGCTCACCGGTCGACCACCGGCGGCGGGGCCACCCCCACCTCACGCCAGGGACACACATTGAATCGACGACGCATACGGCCGTCGCGCTCGCTGATCGCCGTCGCCGCCGTGCTGCCCGCCCTCGCCGGCGCGCTCGCACTCGGCGTCCCGTCCGCCCAGGCCGCCGACCCGGCCCCCGGACGCGTCGCGCTCCAGGGCACCCAGCCGGCCTGGGCGACCGGTGCCGCCGACCAGGGCAGCGCCGCCGCGGCCGCCCCCGTCACCGCCCGGGTCTACCTCGCCGGCCGTGACGTCAAGGCGCTCACCGCCTACGCCACCGCGGTCTCGGACCCGCACTCGCCGCTCTACGGCAAGTACCTGACCCCGGCCCAGGCCCGCGCACGCTTCGGCGCCACCGACGCCCAGAAGACCGCCGTCGCGAACTGGCTCCGCGGCGCCGGCCTGACCGTGGTGGAGGTCAACGACCACTACATCACCGTCACGGGCAGCGTCGAGGCCACCCAGAAGGCCTTCGCCACCCAGCTGCACACCTACCGCAAGGACGGCCGCAGCTACCGCGCCCCGGCCAAGGACGCCTCGGCGCCCGCCTCCGTCGCCGACGCCGTGCTGACCGTCAGCGGCCTGGACGACGCCCCGCACCGCGTCGGCCACAAGGACACGCTGCCCGGCCCCGGCGCCGGCTTCCGCAACGCCGGCCCGTTCTCCTCGTACTTCGGCTCGAAGACCGCGACCTCGCTGCCCAAGGCCTACGGCCACAAGGTCCCGTACGCCATCAAGGGCTACACGGGCAAGCAGCTGCGCGCCGCCTACGGCGCCGGCAAGTACACCGGCAAGGGCGTGACGGTCGCGATCACCGACGCCTTCGCCTCGCCGACCATCGCCAAGGACGCGCGGATCTACGCCTCCCGCAACGGCGACGCGGCCTGGAAGACCGGCCAGCTGCGCCAGGTCACCCCCGCCAAGTACACCCACACCAAGGACTGCGACGCCTCCGGCTGGTACGGCGAGGAGACCCTGGACGTCGAGGCCGTGCACGCGGTCGCGCCGCAGGCGAACGTCGTCTACGTCGCCGGCGCCTCCTGCAACGACCCCGACCTGCTCGACGCCCTGAACAAGGTCGTCGACAAGCGCCTCGCCGACATCGTCTCCAACTCGTGGGGCGACATCGAGGCCAACGAGACCCCGGACGTCGCCAAGGCGTACGACCACACCTTCAAGATGGGTGCGGTCGAGGGCATCGGCTTCTACTTCTCCTCCGGCGACAACGGCGACGAGGTCGCCAACACCGGCAAGAAGCAGGTCGACACCCCCGCCAACTCCGCCTGGGTCACCGCCGTCGGCGGCACCTCCCTCGCGGTCGGCAAGGGCGACACGTACAAGTTCGAGACCGGCTGGGGCACCCTGAAGGCCGGCCTGTCCACGGACGGCAAGACCTGGACCGACTTCCCGGGCGCCTTCACCAGCGGCGCCGGCGGCGGCACCAGCACCACCGTCGCGCAGCCCTCGTACCAGCGCCACGTCGTGCCGGACTCGCTCGCCAAGGCCAACGGCACCAAGCGGATGCGCACCGTCCCGGACGTCGCCGCGGTCGCCGACCCCAACACCGGCTTCCTGGTGGGCCAGACGCAGACCTGGCCGAGCGGCAAGGTCTACTACGACGAGTACCGCATCGGCGGCACCTCGCTGGCCGCCCCGGTCATCGCCGGCATCCAGGCGCTCGCCCAGCAGGCCGCCCGGCACCCGCTCGGCTTCGCCAACCCGGTCCTGTACTCCCGCTTCGACACGAAGCTGTACCACGACGTCACCGACCGCCCGCTGGGCGCCCAGGGCCTGGCCGTGGCCCGGACCGACTTCATCAACGGCGTCGACAAGTCGAAGGGCCTGGCCAGCTCGGTCCGCACCCTCGGCCGTGACAGCTCGCTGCGCGCGGTGCGCGGCTACGACGTGGTGACGGGCGTCGGTTCGCCGGCCCCGGGCTACGTCTCGTCCTACCGCCGCTAGTCCTCGCACCAGGCAGGTACGCCCGTGGGGCGGTCCGGTTCCGGGCCGCCCCACGGGCTCTTCGCGTTCTCAGGGGCGCTGTGCGTTCTCAAGGGCGCTGTGCGTCTCGGTCCGTGAGACGTTTCCGTGGAACGGGAACCACCGGCCCCCCGATCGATGTCTGAGGGACCCGGAAGCTGTGCGACCAGCAGACCATCCGTACGATCCATCCGTACCATGGTGGCCGCACCTCCGGCGCGACCGCGGCACCACGAGACGACCCGAGACCGAGAAGGACACACCCAAGTGAACATCCGCTCCCTCACTCGAGGCGACGGCGTGGTGATCGGAGCAGCGGCGCTGCTGTTCATCGCCTCGTTCCTCGATTTCTATTCCGTCGACTGCGGAGCGGCCTCCGCCCGCCTCTGCAACTCCATCGACCTGCCGAGCGCGTGGGACACGGACATGACGGGCCTCGTCCTGCCCGCCGTCTTCCTCACCGGGATCGCGGCGGCCGCGCTGATCACCCTCGGCCGGTCGCTGCCCAACGCCCCGAAGTTCCTGGGCTACCCGCTGGAGCAGTGGGGCGTCGTCCTCTCCGTCGCGGCGCTGTGGTCGTCGCTGTGGTCGCTGCTCGTGGGCAACGCGGACCTGGGCGCGGGCGCGATCATCTCCTTCATCGCCGTCCTGGCGCTGGCCGGTGTCGCCGTCTTCGGCGCGCAGGTGCCCGCCCTCAAGGGCCCGCTGATGCCCGCCCCCAAGCCGGCCACGCCGTTCGGCGGCCAGCCGGGCCAGCCCGGACAGCCCGGCCAGCAGGACGCCCAGTACGGCTACCCGGGCCAGAGCGCGTACGGCGCCCAGGGCGGCTCGCCCTTCGGCGGCCAGGAGCACGGCCAGCCGGCGGCCCAGGGTCAGCCGCACGCCCCCGAGGCGCACGGCGCGACGGGTGCGACCGGTCCGGTTTCCGGCGCGGGTGCGCCCGCCGACCAGCCGGCCGGGGACTTCACCCCGTTCTGGTTCGCGGTCCCGGTGGCCCGTCCCCTCTTCGCCGAGGACGGCTCCTCGACCCCGATCGCCGAACTGGCCCCCGGTACCTGGTACCTCGCGGTGGACCAGCGCGGCCCGTCCCTGATCGCCCAGACCCAGGACGGCCGCCGCGGCCTCCTCCAGGACACGAGCGGCATCCAGCGCGGCTGATCCGCCCCTGCGCTCAGGGCTCTCTCCCGATCCCCGCACCGGTCCGCCGGTGCGGGGATCGGGCGTTTTGGCTGCGGGGGCGGGGGGGCGGGTCCTACCCTCGGCTGGTGCCGCGGCCATCGCACTTCCCCGTCCAGGCGCTCTCGCCTGAGCCGAGGGCGCCCCAGCCCTCGCCCGACCTCTATGAATGGCGGTTCGCGGAGGAGGGGGCGGTCTATCTGACCGCCGTGGACCAAGTGCTGACCGACCCGGTGGTCGTGAGCCGGCTGGAGAGCCGCCCCGAGGTGACGGCCGGGGCCGTCCGGACGGCCATGCAGGCCCGAGCGGCCGTGGAACGGACACTGGAACTCGCGCCGCGCGTCCACGGGCTTGCGGGCCGCACCCTCGAACGGCACCGGCAACTGGCCGCAGAGATAAGGGACGCCCGGTCGCGGCTCGCGCAGCCGCAGGCAGCGCCGGACGACCCGCACGGCCCGCTCGGCGCCCTCCGCACCATCGGCCGGCTCCTCTCCGAGCAGATCGTCTCCGTCAGCATCGTCCTGTACGCGGGGCTCCACCTCTGGGCGCTCCATCTGCGGGGCAACCGCTGGCTGCTGCGGCTGGCCGACGAACTCTCCACGGGCCCGGTGCGCCAGGTGACCCTGGAGGTCATCGAGGCGCTGCTCGGCGAGGACCCGCGCTCGGTCCTGGTCTACGACGGGTACCAAGGGCTACGGGCACGCCGGGATGCCCGCTTCTTCGTCCAGAGCGCGTGCGCCGGGCAACTTGCGCGCAAGCTGGCGCTGATCGACAGCGGCACGATCGCGCTGAGCGGGCCCCGGGGCGTGGGCAAGACCACCTTGCTCAACGCGGCGAGCGGGTTGCTACGGCCGGACGAACCACAGGACGCGGACGGCCCGGACCTGGTGATCCACGTCGCGGTGCCCGCCGCCTACACCCCGTACGACTTCGTGCTGTCGGCGCTGGTCGGGGTCACCGAGGAGTACCTGCGGCGGGCGGGGCGTCCCGTACCGGACTTCAGCCGGCTGTCGGGCTTCGCCCGGCTGCGGCAGCACGCGGCCGGGACCGTACGGCGGGCCGGACGGTGGCTGCTGTTCGCTCTCCCGGCCCTCGGCCTGCTGGTGCTGGGGGCCGCCGCGGGTGCGCGGGCGTGGTGGGCGGAGGGCTACGGCCCGGACTTCCTCCTCGACACGACGCAGCATGCCGCCCGGCCGCTGGCCCGGGAGGCGACGGCCCTCTGGCAGGGCCGGTGGGTGCTCGCCTGTGCCGTCGCAGTGAGCCTGGGCGCGCTGCTGTGGGGGCTCCGGCCGGCCGGTCTGCTGCACCCCTACCGGCGGCCGGTGGGCATCCGGCGGATCGGCCGTGTGCTGGTCGGCGCGCTCGGGTTCCTCCTGGTCCTGCTGGCGGCCGCCACCTGCGTGAGCGAGTACGCCCACCTCCTCCGGGAGCTCTTCATCCCACCCCCCGTCAGGCTCGGCAAATACGCCGTGCTGGTCGTGTGCCTCCCCTTCTTCATCCCGCCTTTCCTGTTGGTCTCCGCCATGTCGGAATGGCCGGCCGTGACTCCGCCCTGGTTGCTGAAGAACACGGCCGGGGCGGCCCTGTGCGTCGCCCTGGCCTGGCTGACCGTGGACGTGACCCGGCCCTACGTCTTCGACGCCCAGAACCCGGCCCGGCTGGCCGTGTTCGTCACGGGCTGGGCCCTGGTCGCGGCCGCGTGGCGGGGTCCGCCCGGCCGCCGCACCGGCAATCAGGACCTGGCCCGCCGCTGCCTGAACCAGCTCTACCGGCTGCGGACCGTGCAGGGCACCTCCGCCACCCTCAACCTGGCCCCGGCACCCCTCTTCGGCAGCGCGCACGCCTCGTCCCTCACCAGCGTGGCGCCCAACTTCCCGCAGCTCGTGGCCGAGTTCCGGGATTTGGTGGGGGCCGTCGCACAGGAGCTCGGGGACGAGCCGGACCCCGGCCGGGTCTTCCTGTGCGTCGACGAGCTGGACCGGATGGGGACGCCCGAGCAGGCGCGGACGTTCCTGGCGGAGATCAAGGCGGTGCTGGGCGTGCCCAAGGTGTACTGCCTGGTGTCGGTGGCGGAGGACGTCAGTGCCGGGTTCGTGCGGCGGGGGATGCCGCACCGGGACACCACGGACAGCACCTTCGACGACGTGGTGCACGTCCGTCCGCTGACGCTCGCCGAGTCCAAGGAAGTGCTCGACGCGCGCGTCAAGGGGCTGCCCGGGCCGTACGCGGTCCTGGCGCACGCGCTCTCCGGCGGGATACCGCGCGATCTGATCCGGTACGCGCTCGGGCTGGTCGAGCTGCGGGAGAGCACGCCGTACGTGGAGCTGCGGGACATCGCCCTGCTGATGCTGGCCGAGGAGCTGTCCGACACCCTCGCCGGCTTCCGGGTGCTGCTGGCGGCCCACCCGTGGACGCCCGGGTCGGCGTCCGTACTGCTCGGCTACCAGCTGCTCACCGAGCGGCTGGACGCGGCCGACCCCGCCGGGTACGACGAACTGGTCGCGGCTCTACGGGAGTTCGTGACACCGGCCATCGGATCGCCGACCGAGGAGCCCGCGGCGGCGGCCCGCCAGACGGTCGACGAGGGCCGCGCCTACGCGGCGTACGTCCTCACGCTGCTGGAGGTCTTCACCCCCGCCGGCTTCGAGCAGCGCAGCGAACAGGTCGCGGCCCGCTCCCCGGACGGCTCCGGCCAGCGACTGGCCGACATGCGCGCCCAGTTGGCCGTCTCCCCCTACAGCGCCCTCCTCCTGATCGGCCGCGTCCGCCGAGCCTGGGACCTGCCGGAGCTGGACCCGCCGGGGGTGTAGGGCTTCCGGGCGGGGCGGGGTTGGGCTACCGTCCGCTGACTGGTCGTCAGATATGGGCCGTCGCGGTGGCGGTCGTACGGAGGGGGCGGACATGCGGCTCGGACTCGCACTCGGGTACTGGGGGCGGGGGCCCAACCCGGCCCACCTCGACCTCGCCGTCGAGGCCGAACGGCTCGGCTACGACTCGGTGTGGACCGCCGAGGCCTGGGGCTCGGACGCCTTCACCCCGCTGACCTGGATCGCCGCGCACACCTCGCGGATCCGGCTGGGCACGGCCATCGCGCAGATGGCCGCCCGGACGCCGACCGCCACCGCGATGCAGGCGCTCACCCTGGACCACCTCTCGGGCGGGCGGATGATGCTCGGCCTCGGGCTGTCGGGGCCGCAGGTGGTCGAGGGCTGGTACGGGCGGCCCTTCCCGGCCAGCCCGCTCACCGCGACGCGGGAGTACGTGGAGGTCATCCGGCAGGTGCTGCGCCGGGAAGGGCCGGTGGAGGTGGCCGGGCGCTTCCATGCGCACCCGTACACCGGGCCGGACGGCACCGGCCTCGGCAAGCCGCTCAAGCCGATCACCCATCCGCTGCGGGCGGACCTGCCGGTGCTGCTGGGCGCGGAGGGCCCGAAGAACATCGCCCAGACCACCCGGATCGCGGACGGCTGGCTGCCGCTGTACTGGTCACCGAGCCGGACGGACGTCTACCAGGCCTCGCTCACCGAGCTGCCGGACGGCTTCATGATCGCGCCGATGGCCCGGGCGCAGGTCTGCGCGGACGTCGCGGAGGGTCTGCTGCCGGTGAAGGCCATGCTCGGCTTCTACATCGGCGGCATGGGGCACGCGGCCCGCAACTTCCACGCCGACCTGATGGCCCGGATGGGGTACGAGGCGGAGGCGCGGCACATCCAGGAGCTCTTCCTGGCCGGCCGCAAGCAGGAGGCGGTGCTGGCCGTCCCGGACGCCTTCGCCGACGAGATCTCCCTGGTCGGCCCGCGGGAGCGGATCGCGGAGCGGCTGGAGCTGTGGCGCAAGGGCCCGGTGACCGACCTGCTGGTGACCGCGCCGGACCTCCAGACGCTGCGGGTGCTGGCCGAGTTGAACTCCTAGCCGTAGCCGTGGCCGGATGCGGGGCGCATTGTCGGACCGAGGTGATGTAATGATCCTTGTCGCTACGAGGCCATTACATCACCAGGGGGAAACGTGTCCGAGGAGCAGATCACCGGCTGGGTCAAGCAGTGGATCGACGGCTGGACCGTCTCGCGCGGGGCCGCCGACCCGGTCGAGGAGCCCTGGGGGTGGACCATCGCCGTCGGGCTGACCAAGGAGGTCGGCCGGCACGTCCTGCCGGTGCCCGCGGAGGGCGACGTCCGGAAGCTGGCCGCCACCGCGCCGCCGGCCACCTGGCTCAAGCTCTTCGCCGAGGACGAGGTGGTCATGCCGTGGGTGGGCGAGGGGTGGGAGTCGGACCTCGCCGGCTTCCTGATGACCCTGCCCCTCACCGACGCGCCGGCCGGACCGCCGCCGGCCGGGTACACGGTGACGTCCTGGAACCGGGGCGGGATCATCAAGGTGCTGGTGCGCACCGAGGACGGCCGGCTGGCCGCCCGCGGCCAGATGGGCCTGGCCGGCCGCACGGCGGTGGCGGACCAGATCGAGACCGCCCCGGACCAGCGCCGCCGCGGCCTGGGCGGCCTGGTGATGCGCACCCTCCAGCACCTCGCCTGGCAGACCGGCGCCCGCGAGGCCGTCCTGGTCGGCACCCCGGAGGGCAAGGCGCTGTACGAAGCCCTGGGCTGGACCCTGCGGTCCCCGATGGTGAGCCTGGTGCGGCGGGGGGACTGAGGACGCACGGCCGAACGCCCCGGCTGCCGCAGGCGGCAGCCGGGGCGGAATCGGGGGATCAGCCGCCGCTGAGCTGGGAGGCGCTGGGGACCTGGTCCTTGACCTCGGCGCCGGCGCTCTTGCCCGCGTCCTTGACGCTGTTGATGACCTTCTCGAAGGAGCCGATGTCCGCGTCGCTGGCCTCGCCCTTGCGGAGCTTGGTGCCCAGGTCCTTGAGCGAGTCGATGCCTGCCGACAGCGGGGCCACGGCCTTGGAGAGCAGTTCGTCGCCCTTGGCGTTGTTGACCGCCGCCTTCAGCCGGTTGTACGTGAAGGCGCCCGCCAGGCCCGCCTTGACGAGGGCGAACTTCCGGCCGTCGGCGCCCTGCTTGAACTTGCCGTCGCGGTACGGCTTGATGATCCACTGGTAGGTGGCGCCGGCCGCCAGGCCCGCGTTGGCCACGAAGCGGGTCTTGGCGAACTTCTGCTGTTCGGCCGATGCGCTCGCCGACGCCGCCGAACCGGTGTCCTTCTTGTCGTCGTTGCAGGCGGTCGCCCCGGCCAGCAGCGCGCCGGACAGGAGCAGCGCCACCAGCGAGCGGCGCAGCGATGCGGTTCTGAAGACGGGCACGGCAAAACCTCCGGGACCTTCCTGGGACTGTGGCCCCAGCCTCACCCGGCCGCGCGCCGTCCGCCACCGGGACACCCCCATCCGGGCACCCGCCCGTCCCGCCCGTCCCAGGCCGTCCCGGGCCGTCCCCGGTCTTCTCAGGGACGCCGGGACCCCTGGCACCTGCGCTCCGCCGCGACCGAAGGTGGGCGGCACACCCGGAAGCACTCCGGGCGGTACGGGACCACGAAGGGCTGCTTCACACCATGAGCAAGAACACCGGACTCCGCAGAAGGCTCGCGGCGGTCGCCGCGTCCACCGCCCTCCTCTTCGGCGCGGGAGTCGCCACGGCACAGATGTCGACGGCGGCGGGAGACGGCTACGCCTGCCCCGCCGGCTACCACTGCGCCTTCTACGAGACCCCCTTCGGTGGCGCCTCCCACCACTACTTCAACAGCGACGCCAACTTCACCAACGACTACTTCGACGTCCGCGGCCCCCACGAGGGCTGGGGACTCGGCCTGAACGTGAACGACCACGTGTCGGGAGCCGAGAACGCCAGCACCGCCGGGTACGAGAGCCACTACTACCGCGACATCAACTACGGCGGCGGCCTGGCCTTCTGCGTCAACCCCGGCAGCATGGTGACCGGCTCGCAGATGTCGGCCGACCAGAAGAACGTGGCCAGCTCCCTGCTGCTGCGCGGCACGACCACCGTCCACTGCTTCTGATCCGCCCCGCGCGCACGGGCCCGACGGTGCGAGCCGCCGCCGGGCCCGGCCGAGAAAGGCCAGCCCCCCCGATGCCCGGTCCCCGCCCCCGCCGCACCGCGCTCAGCCTCGCCGCCCTCCTCGCCGGCGCGGCGGCCGTCATCGGCGGCTGGACCCTCGCCGCACCCTCCGACGCCCGGCCACCGGCTGCCGCAGCCTCCGGTGCCCCGCAGCGAGCGGCCGCCGCGGCCGCGACACCCGCGGTACTGCCCGTCACCGAGCGCCTCTTCGCCTGGACCGAGGTCGACTACCGCAGCGCCGACGCCCAGCGGCGGTACGCCATCGCATGCATGGCCCGGCAGGGCTACCGGTACGCGCCGGCCGCGACCCCCCGGCCCGGGACGGGCGCCGACCAGCGGCCGGAGCCCTTCGGCCGCGAGTCCGCGACGGCCCCCGACGCGGCCGCGCCGCCCGCCGAGCAGCCGCCCGTGCCCGGGAGCCCCGAGACCACGAAGGCGTACGGGCGGGCCCTTTTCGGCGACCCTGCCGACCGGGTGACCGCCAAGGGCCTGCGGATGTCCGTGTCCCGGCCGGGACACGGCTGCCTGGCCGAGGCCGAGAACACGGTCCTCGGCGACGGCCGGATGCGTTGGCTGCAGGTCCGGATCCTGCTCTTCGAGGGCCAGGAGCAGTCGCGCGACGACCTGGAGAAGGACCCCGCTTTCCAAGCCCTGAACGGCCGCTGGCGGGCGTGCATGGAGCAGGCCGGCTTCGGCGGGAAGAGCGATCCGGTGCGGCTGCTCACCGCCTCGGCGCGCACCGCGCAGGCCCGCGCGACCGATCCCGCGCTCGCCGCCGACCTGCGGTGCAAAGGGTCGACGGGCTACCTCGCGACCGCGTACGCCCGGCTCTCGGCCGCACAGCAGCGCTGGCTGGACGGCCACCCGGACGTGGCCCGCGACTGGGCGGCGTTGATGAGCCGCCAGGACGCGGCGACCCGTCCCAGGCCCTGAGACCCCCGGACGGGTCCGCCACCTGGCGGAGCCGTCCGGGCGCGGCGGCCGGGTACGCCCGGAGGGGCCGTACGTCAGTACACCCGTACGCCGGGACGGGCTAGCCGCAGCAGTCCGGCTCGAGGCCCACCGGCAGCCGCTCGCCGCCGAAGACCGCGCAGGTCGCCTCGTCCCCGCCGAGCGCCGCCACCGCGAGCAGCAGCGAGCCGGCGGTCCAGGTCGTCTGCTCCACCGGCCACACCGCCCGGTCCTCGAAGACGTACCCGGTCCAGTACATGCCGTTGTCGTCGCGCAGGTGGGCGATGCTGCGCAGGATCTCCAGCGCCCGGTCGGACTCGCCCATCGCCCAGAGCGTCAGGGCCAGTTCGCAGCTCTCGCCGCCGGTCACCCACGGGTTGGGCAGCACGCAGCGCACGCCCAGCTGCGGGACGACGAACTCGTCCCAGCGCTCCTCGATGCGCGCCTTGGCCTCCGGGCCGGTGAGCGCCCCGCCCAGGACCGGGTAGTACCAGTCCATCGAGTAGCGGTTCTTGTCGAGGAAGCGCTCGGGGTGGCGGCGGATCGCGTGGCCCAGCGCGCCGGTGGCCAGCTCCCAGTCGGGCTGCGGCTCCTCGCGGTGCTCGGCGATGGCCAGGGCGCAGCGCAGCGCCTGGTGGATCGAGGAGGAGCCGGTGAGCAGGGCGTCGGTGACGGGCGTGCCGTCGGCCTCCCGCTTCCAGCCGATCTCGCCGCCCGGCTGCTGGAGGCCGAGGACGAACTCGACCGCCGCGTAGACCGCCGGCCACATCCGGTCGACGAAGGCGTCGTCGCCGGTGGCGAGGTAGTGGTGCCAGACGCCGACCGCGAGGTAGGCGGTGAAGTTGGACTCCTTGCCGGCGTCCTGCGGCACGGCGGTGTCCACGCCCTCCGGCCGGTCGGCGTAGGCGGCGTACCAGGAGCCGTCCCGGTTCTGGTGCCGGGCCAGCCACTCGTAGGCACGGGCCGCGGCCTCGTGCTCGCCGGCCGCGTCCAGGGCCATGGCGGCCTCGGTGTGGTCCCACGGGTCGAGGTGGTGGCCGCGGAACCACGGGATGGCGCCGTCCGCGCGCTGCACGGCCAGGATCCCGGCGACGGTCTGCCCGGCCTGCTCGGCCGTCAGCACGCCCGGCAGGACGAGGTGTTCGGTGCGCCCCGGTGAGCTCACTGGGCGGCGCCGGCGGCGTCGACGGGCAGGTGGGGCTTGGTGGCGTAGGCGACGAAGCTCTTGCCGATCACCGGGTTGAGGGCCTGCTCGGCGAGCCGGGTCGCGAGCGGCTTCTTCATGATGTCCCAGACCAGCAGCTTGTGGTACGCCTTGACCGGCAGGGCCTTGTCGTTGTCCACGCCGAAGGCGCACTTGAGCCACCAGTACGGCGAGTGCAGGCCGTGGGCGTGGTGGGTGCCGTAGGGCTTGAGGCCGGCCGCCTCCATCTTGCCCAGCAGCTCGTCCGCCTTGTAGATGCGGATGTGGCCGCCCTCGACCTCGTGGTAGGCGTCGCTGAGCGCCCAGCAGATCTTCTCGGGACCGTAGCGCGGGACGGTGATGGCGATCCGGCCGCCGGGCTTGAGGACCCGGACCATCTCGGCGAGCACGCCCTTGTCGTCGGGGATGTGCTCCATGACCTCGGAGATGATCACGACGTCGAAGGAGTCGTCGGGGAAGGGCAGCGCGAGGGCGTCGCCCTCCATCGCGGTGGCGGTGGCGCCCGCGGGGGCCTCACCGGCCTCCTTCATCGCGGCGAACCACTTGGCGACCTCGCGGATCTCCTCGCCGTTGCGGTCGAGGGCGACGACCTGGGCGCCGCGCCGGTAGCACTCGAAGGCGTGCCTGCCTGCACCGCAGCCCAGATCGAGCACGCGGTCGCCGGCGGCGAGCGGGAACCTGGAGAAGTCGACGGTCAGCACGGGGGCGGCCTGCTTTCGCGGGGTCGTGGGGTGGAGCGGGGGGAACGGAGCAGCGGGGTGGCCGCCGGGCGCCGGACCGGCGGACGCCGGACGCGCCGCCGGCGGCGCGGTGCGGTCAGCGGGTACGGGCGCCCCGGGCGGCGGCGATCGCGGCGCGGTAGTGGGCGACGGTGCCCTCGGCGGCCTTGGCCCAGGTGAAGTTGGCCAGAACGCGCTCGCGGCCGGCGGCCCCGAGGCGGGTGCGCAGTTCCGGATCGCCGAGCAGCCGGCCCAGGGCGGCGGCCAGTGCGCCGGCGTCGCCCGGCGGCACCGCCAGGCAGGTCTCGCCGTCGCGGCCGGCGACCTCAGGGATGGCACCGCCGGTGGTGGCGACCAGCGGGGTGCCGGTGGCCATGGCCTCGGCGGCGGGCAGCGAGAAGCCCTCGTACAGGCTGGGGACGCAGGCGACCTGCGCGGAGCGGACCAGGTCGACCAGCTCGGCGTCGGTGACGCCCTTGACGAAGCGGATGTGGTCGGCCAGGCCGTAGCTCTCGATGGCCCGGGCGACCGGGCCGTCCTCGGCGCGCTTGCCGACCACGACCAGGTGGGCCTCGGGGTTCTCGGTGCGGAGCTTGGCCAGCGCCTCGACGAGGTGGATCAGGCCCTTGAGGGGGACGTCGGCGCTGGAGGTGGTGACGATCCGGCCGGGTATCTCGGCGACGGCCGGGTCCGGGGACCACAGGCCGGTGTCGGCGCCGATGTGGACGACGTGGATGCGCTCGTCCCGGACGCCGAGGTGGTCGGCGATCTCCTGCTGGGAGGAGCCGGAGACGGTCAGGACGGAGGGCAGCCGGCGGGCCACCCGGCCCTGCATGCGCGTGAAGCCGTACCAACGCCGCACCGAGGCGCGCTTCTTGCGGTCCTTGGCGGCGGCCAGGTCGAGCTTGCGGTCGACGGTGATGGGGTGGTGGATCGTGGTCACCAGCGGCGCGCCCAGGTCGCCCAGGAGGCCGTAGCCCAGCGTCTGGTTGTCGTGGATGACGTCGAACTGCCCCCGGCGGGCGGCCAGATGGCGGCGGGCGCGCAGGGAGAAGGTGAGCGGTTCCGGGAAGCCGCCGGTCCACATGGTGGCGACCTCGAGCAGGTCGACCCAGTCGCGGTACTCGTCCCGCTTGGGGGTGCGGAAGGGGTCGGGGTGCCGGTACAGGTCCAGGCTCGGCAGCTCGGTGAGGGTCTGGCCCTCCTCCGGGTCGAGCACCGGGTAGGGCTGGGCTCCGATGACCTCGACGGTGTGCCCGAGGCGGGCCAGCTCCCGTGCCAGGTGGCGGACGTAGACGCCCTGGCCACCGCAGAACGGGTTCCCCTTGTAGGTGAGGAGTGCGATGCGCAACGGGCGGTCGCCGTCAGTGCCGGAACCCGCGAAAGGGCTCGTCACCATGGCCTCAGCGGACACTCTCGGCCCCCTTCTCACTGCACTTTCGCCGGAGCGTAACCGCTCGGATAATGTAGAACAAGTTTCAGACTTGATCCGTCGAAGACCACTGAATCTACCGGCCGGAAACCACACCGTAAGAGGCGGAGCAGGTGATTCGCGCCACGACCGGAGCCCCTGACATGCTGACGTCGCGAAGCACGCCGCAGGGCCGGGTCCGGGCAGATCCGGCGATTGCCATGGATGGGGACTTATGTCAGAAGCGAGAGCGACCGTCACGCCGGCATCCCCGCCCCTGACGGAGCGGCAGGAGGCCAGGCGCCGCCGCATCCTGCACGCCAGTGCCCAACTGGCCAGCCGGGGCGGCTTCGACGCGGTCCAGATGCGCGAGGTCGCCGAGTCGTCGAGCGTGGCGCTGGGCACGCTCTACCGGTACTTCCCGTCCAAGGTGCACCTGCTGGTGGCGACCATGCAGGACCAGCTCCAGCACATGCACACCACGCTCCGCAAACGCCCGCCGGCCGGCGAGTCCGCCTCGGAGCGGGTCGCCGAGACCCTGATGCGGGCCTTCCGCGCGCTCCAGCGCGAGCCGCACCTGGCCGACGCGATGGTGCGGGCCCTGACCTTCGCCGACCGCAGCGTCTCCCCCGAGGTCGACACCGTCTCGCGGCTGACCACGGCGATCATCCTGGACGCGATGGGCCTGACCGCCCCGCCCACCGCCGACCAGCTCTCCGCGGTCCGGGTCATCGAGCACACCTGGCACTCGGCCCTGATCACCTGGCTCTCCGGCCGCGCCTCGATCGCCCAGGTCAAGATCGACATCGAGACGGTCTGCCGCCTGATCGACCTGACGGCCCCGGAGGCGCCCCGCTAGCCGCACACCCGTCGCCCCGTGTGACTCAGATCACACGCAACGGGTCGCGCGAGGGCGATGAGTTGGAGAGGATCCCACGGTCTTCATTGCGTAACGCCGGCCGCCGACGCGGCGGCCGGACGGCAGCGGACCGGGGAGCCCCCATGCGGATCGTCATCAGTGAGTTCATCAGCCTCGACGGCGTCGTCCAGGCCCCCGGGGGCCCCGAGGAGGACACCGACGGCGGGTTCGCGCACGGCGGCTGGACGCACCCCTTCTTCGACCCGGAGGTGGTCGGCGGGGCCTTCGCCGCGGCCACGCAGCAGGCCGCCGGCCTGCTCTTCGGCCGCCGCACCTGGCGGGTGATGGCGGACGCCTGGCCCGGGCGGGCCGGGGACCCCTTCGCGGACCTGATGAACTCCCTGCCGAAGTACGTGGTCTCCGACTCCCTCACCGAGGCGGACATGACCTGGAACTCCACGCTGCTGCCCGGCGACAAGGCCGTGCCGCGGCTGCGGGAGCTGGCCGCGGCCGAGGGCGGCGACCTGGTCGTCATGGGCAGCCCGAGCCTGGTCCGCACCCTGCTGGCGGAGGACCTGGTGGACGAGCTGACCCTGATCGTGATGCCGGTCCTGCTCGGCGGCGGCAAGTCGATCTTCCCGGCCGACGGCGGGCTGCGGACGCTGGAACTGGTCGCCACGACCACCAGCCCGCTGGGGGCCAACGTCTGCACGTACCGGCGGGCGACGCGGCGGGGCTGAGGCGGGTACAGAACGGCCGGTTTCCGACCCAACCATGTGATCGTCCTACGACCCTGTGATCAACTGACGCCATGACGCGCACGCTGTACCTCTTCGGATCCGCCGCCCCGCCCCTCTTCGACGTGGCGTGGGTGGTCGAAGAGGCGCAGGCGCGCGGCTGGGACGTGTGCCTGGGACTGACCCCGACCGCGGCCGAGTGGGTGGCGGAGGGCATCGAGGGGCTGGCGGCCCTGACCGGCCACCCGGTGCGGTCCCGCTACCGCCGCCCCGGCGAGCCGGACCTGTGGCCGGCCCCGGACGCGCTGCTGTTCGCCCCGGCCACCTTCAACACGGTCAACGCGTGGGCGCTGGGCATCACCGACCGCTGGACCGTCGGCGTGGCCGCCGAGGCCATCGGCAAGGGGATCCCGGCGGCGGTGCTGCCGTGCGTGAACACCGCGCAGGTCCGGCACCCGCAGTTCGACCAGAGCCTGGCCACCCTGCACAACGCGGGCGTCCGCGTCCTCTACGGCGAGGGCGGCTTCGTCCCGGTCGCCCCCGGCCAGGACCACGTCCCCGACTACCCCTGGGGCGCCGCCCTCGACGCCGCCGACACCTTGGTGTCCCCCCTCACGAGCTGACCCGGGGCCCGGCGGGCGATATCCGCGTGCCGGCCCCGGCCGGGCACCGTAGGGTCGGCAGGTGCCCGAGATCGAGCGTCTGCGCCCCGACCATGCCGGCCCCCTCCTCGCCTTCGAGAAGGCCAACCGGGCCTACTTCGCCGCTTCCGTGCCCGACCGCGGCGACGCGTACTTCGCCGAGTTCGAGGCGCGCCTCGCCGCCCTGCTCGCCGAACAGGACGCCGGGATCTGCCACTTCCACGTCCTGACCGGCCCCGACGGCGAGGTGCTCGGCCGGGTCAACCTCGTCGACGCGGCCGACGGCAGCGCCGACCTCGGCTACCGGATCGCCGAGCACGCCACCGGCCGCGGCCTGGCCACCGCCGCGGTCCGCCGGGTCTGCGAACTGGCCGTGACGGCGTACGGGCTGACCACCCTGCACGCCGTCACCACCGTCGACAACACGGCCTCGCAGGCCGTCCTGGCCCGCACCGGCTTCCGCCCCACCGGCACCGTCCCCGACCTCTCCGGCCGCCCGGGCCTGCGCTTCGTACGCGACCTCACCGCGGAGGGCTAGCAGGCCGGCCCCCGCACACGCCCTACTCCTCCGGCGGGAAGACCGCTTCCCCCGACTCCCGCAGCGTGATCGTGATGGCCTCCACCGGGCAGCCCTCGGCGGCCGTCAGGACCGGCTCGTTGGCGTCCGTGTCGGCGGTCACCGGGTGGGACTGCCGGGCCGTGTCGAGGCGGAAGCCGGCCGGTGCGTGGTTGACGCACATGCCCGAGCCGATGCAGACCCCGCGGTCCACCTCGACGTGCCAGCGGTCCCCCATCAGGCACCGGCCCCGGGCTGGTAGCCGGCCGGCAGGTGGATCATCTTGTGCTCCAGGTACTCGGACAGGCCCTCCGGCCCGAACTCCCGCCCCACGCCGCTGTTCTTGTAGCCGCCGAAGGGCCCCATCATGTCGAGGCTGAAGGTGTTGACGTTGTAGGTGCCGGTCCGCACCCGCCGCGCGAAGTCGATGCCGTGCTCGACGTCCGCCGTCCAGACGCTGCCGCTGAGGCCGAAGTCGGAGTCGTTCGCGATGCGCGCGGCCTCCTCCTCGTCCCCGTACGGCATCAGGCAGACCACCGGCCCGAAGATCTCCTCGCGGGCGACCCGCATGGAGTTGTCGACGCTGCCCAGCAGGGTCGGTTCCACGTACCAGCCCTGCTCCTGCGCGGCCGGCACCCCGCCGCCGGTGAGGACCTTGGCGCCCTCCTCCTGGCCGATGCGGATGTAGTCGAGGGAGCGCTGCTGCTGCCGGCGGGCCACCAGCGGGCCGACCTGGGTGGCCGCGTCCAGCGGGTCGCCCACCACCAGCGCGCCGGCCGCGGCGGCCAGCGCCTCGGCTATCTCGTCGTACCGGCTGCGCGGCGCGAGCACCCGGGTCTGGGCCACGCACGCCTGGCCGTTGTTCATCCAGGCGGCCGGGATGATCCCGGCCACGGTGGAGGTCAGGTCGGCGTCCGGCAGGATGACCGCGGCGGACTTGCCGCCCAGCTCGAGGGTGACGCGGGTGAGGTTGCGGGCGGCGACCTCCATGACGCGCTTGCCGGCCGCGACCGAGCCGGTGAAGGAGACCTTGTCGACGCCGGGGTGGCCGACCAGGTACTCGCTCACCTCGCGGTCGGCGGGCAGGATCGACAGCACGCCCTCCGGCAGCCCGGCCTCGCGGACGATGTCGGCGAGGATGTACGAGTCCAGCGGGGACTCGGGCGAGGGCTTGAGGATCACGCAGGAGCCGGTGAGCAGCGCGGGCGCGAGCTTGGCGGCGGCCACGAACTGCGGGACGTTCCAGGGGATGACGGCGGCGACCACGCCGACCGGCTCCCGGCGCACCAGGATCGGGCCGAGCGCCCCGGCCCGGTGCTCCTCGTACGGGTAGGCCTCAGCGACCTTGATCGCGGCGTCGTAGACCATCATCGGGCCGAGCGCCTGGGCCAGCACGCTCCAGGAGTACGGGGAGCCGTTCTGGGAGCTGATGGAGCGGGCGATCTCCTCGTGGCGGACGGCGATGGCGTCCTTGATGCGGCTCACCACGGCGATCCGCTCGGCGAGCGCCATCCGGGGCCAGGGGCCCTGGTCGAAGGCCTGGCGGGCGGCGGCGACGGCGCGGTCCACGTCCTCGCGGGAGGCGTGCGGGACGCGCCCGATGACCTGCTCGGTATGGGGCGAGACGATCTCGATGGTGTCACCGCCCAGCGGATCGGCCCATGCGCCGCCGATGAACAGCTTTCCGTGTTCCACGAGCTCGGTCATGGCTGGTTGCCTCCTGCGGCCCGGTCGCTGTGTCACTCCCTGACACCCCTGACACTGTTTCAGAACTGATACCAGTTCTAGTTCCAGGAGTCCACGGGCGGTACGGAGATCGACGATCGCCATGCCCCGCCGAGGTCCGTACGAAGATCACAAGAGCGAGCCGACGCCCCTTCAGGAGTAGCCGAGGATGGTCGACTTGGGCTACTACTGAAACCCGTTCTCGAAATGTCGGGAGCGGGAGGCGGAAACGGCGCGACAGGGGGCCCGCATGACTCAGGCGACGGCGACTCAGGTGACCGACCACGGCGGAGGCGTCCACGCCATCAAGGTGCCCATCCCCGACAACCCGCTCGGCCACACCCTCGTCCACGTCCTCGACACCGACCGGGGCCCGGTCCTGATCGACACCGGCTGGGACGACCCGGACTCCTGGGACACGCTCGTCGCGGGGCTGGCCGCCCTCGGCATCGCCGTCGCGGACGTGCACGGGGTGGTCATCACCCACCACCACCCCGACCACCACGGCCTCTCCGGCAAGGTCCGGGAGGCCTCCGGCGCCTGGATCGCCATGCACGCCGCCGACGCCGAGGTGGTCCAGCGCACCCGCAGCGCCGAACCGTCGGTCTGGCTCGACTACCTGGCCGCCAAGCTGGAAGCGGCCGGCGCCCCGGAGGAACACCTCGCACCGCTGCGCGCGGCCCGCGAGGCCGGCCGGCTGCGGACCCTGCCGGGGCTGCGGGCCGCCCTGCCGGACCGGGAGATCGTCCCGGGCGAGCTGCTGCCGCTGGCCGGGCGGCGGCTGCGGGCCATCTGGACCCCGGGGCACACCCCGGGGCACGTCTGCCTGCACCTGGAGGAGGAGCACCCCGCGCAGCTGCCGGGCCACGGCCGGCTCTTCTCCGGGGACCACCTGCTGCCCGGCATCACCCCGCACATCGGGCTGTACGAGGACCCGGAGGACACCCGGGTCACCGACCCCCTCGGGGACTACCTCGACTCCCTCGAACGGATCGGGCGGCTGGGGCCGGCGGAGGTGCTGCCGGCGCACCAGCACGCGTTCACCGATGCGGCGGGGCGGGTCCGGGACCTGCTGCGGCACCACGAGGACCGGCTCGAGGACCTGCGCGCCCTCCTGCGCGAACCGCTCACGCCGTGGGCGCTGGCCGAGCGGATGGAGTGGAACCGGCCCTGGGAGCAGATCCCCTACGGCTCCCGGAACATCGCCGTCTCAGAAGCCGAAGCCCACCTCCGCCGCCTGGTGAAACAAGGCCACGCCGAACCGGTCCCCGGCAGCACCCCCCAGACTTACCGAGCACTCTGACGCCCCCGGGGCAACCCCAGCCCCGCCGGGCACATCCAGCCTCGCCGGCGCTTGAGGCGCGGGGTCCGGGGCAGCGCCCCGAAACCTGGGCCCCGCCCATCCTCTGCGTCCGGCGGCGCCGGGGACATCCCAGCCCCGCCGGGCACATCCAGCCTCGCCGGCGATTGAGGCGCGGGGTCCGGGGCGGCGCCCCGAA
>NZ_JBFBGK010000068.1:0-46631 GCF_040684615.1 Streptomyces sp. NPDC089919 | reverse complement strand
CTCGGCCACCGGCGAGGTCAGCTGGGTGCGCAGGCCCACCCCTGGGACTTCGCGGCTTCGCCGTGCCCTTCGGGCATCCCAGGCCCGGGCCTGCCTCCGGACCAGCCTGCCACGGGGCGTCAAGGGGCTGCCCCACACACCACGCCCACCCGCGCGGGGCGTACCGACTTGGGGCGTGCACGATCGGCCACCGGAGAGGTGGCTGAGGGGGCTCGGACGGTAGGGGAGTCGTCCAGGATGTGATCAAGGGGATCATCGGAGCAGGGGGCTGGCTACGCTGCCGGGCATGTCGCAGCCGCAGCCGGTACAACTCGTCATCCTGATCACCACCCTTCCCGGCCGGGGCCGGGAGCAGGTCGAGGCCTTCGAGCGGCTTGCGCCGGTCGTGCGGGCCGAGCCGGGGTGCCTGCGGTACGACCTGCACCGGGTGAGCGGTGATCCCGACCGCTTCGTGCTCATCGAACGCTGGGCCTCGCAGGCGGCGCTGGAGGCCCACGACGTCACCCCGCACATGGTCGAGGCCGACGCGGCCGGCCCGGCTTTCCGGGCCGGCCCCGCCCAGGTCCTCGTACTCGACGCCGACCCGGTGGCCTGACGGCGGATCAGGCGCCCGGAGCCCCGGCCGGGCTGGGCGAGCGACGGCCGTCGGGTGAGGTCTCCGGGCCCGTCAGGAGCGCGTCGGTGTCCTGCTCCGCCGGGTGCTTCCGGTGTTCTGCGTCGTCCGGGTCCTTCTCGGTGGCGACCGCCGCGGCGGACAGCAGGGTGACGGCGGCGAGGGTGCCCCACAGGGCGGCGTCGCCGTGCGGTGCGAGGGCGGTGATGACGGCCGGCGAGACGGCCATGCCCAGGCCGGTGGAGAACTCGAGGCGGGACACCGCGCGACCCAGGAGATGCGCCGGCGCGAGGCTGGTGACCAGCGCGGTGGAGCTGCCGGTGTAGACGATCTCGCCGAGCGTGCACACCACGGACACCGCGGCGACGGCCGGTGCGCCCCAGTCGGGTCCCAGCGCGGCGGCCCCGAGGAAGCCGATGTACGAGACGGCGAGCAGCACACCGCCGAGGATGAAGTTGGTCCGCCGGGTGAAGCGGGAGAGCGCGACGGTGACCGGCACCTGAAGGGTGACCACCAGCACCGTGTTGGACACGAAGACCGCCGCCGGCCACACCGGCGAGGCGTCCATGCGGGTCACCAGGACCAGGGGGATCGCGATCTCCGGGATGTTGAAGCAGAACGCGTAGATCACGTTCGCGCTCAGCAGCGCCCGCATCCGGGGCGCGGGCCCGGTGGCCGCCCCGGCCTGCCCGGCCGCCGCGCGCGAGGACAGGCGGACCGACCACACCAGGACCGCCGCGACGAGGTACGCGACCCCGGTGACGGCCGCCATCACCCGCAACGCGGAAGTGCCGCCGGCCAGGCCCGCGGTGGCGATCAGCGCGCCCACGCCGAGCCCGGCGTTGCGCAGGGACCGGCAGGCCGCGAGCGCGGCGTCCCGCTCCCGGCCGTGCGAGACCGTGGCCACCACGGCCGCATGCGCGGCCGGGAAGGCCTGGTTGCCGATGCCCAGGAACAGCGCCGCCGTGGCGAAGGGCCAGACCTGCCCCTCGGGAGTGGCCAGCAGGATCGCCACACCCGCCACCCGGACGAGGATCGAGGCCGCCACCACCGCGCTGCGGGCGCCCCGGTCCAGCCACCGGCCCACCACCGGCGTGCACCCGAGGCCGACCACGATGCCGCCCGTCATGGCGATGCCGGTGTCCGGCGCGGACAGCTTGAGCACCATCACCCCGTACAGCAGCAGGAAGGGCCGCAACAGGCCGGTGCCGAGGGCGTCGACGACCAGCGCGACGGCATAACGGGGGCCCCCGGAGGCTTGGAGGAGGGCACGAGAGCGGATCATGAGCGCGTTCGGCATGGCGACAAGAGTGCAGCCCCGCCCCGGATCCGTCGCGTCAGTTGACGGAGATCGTCAATCGAAGCCCCCGCCCACCCTGCAACACAGCCGCCCGGGCGGCGATGACGGGGGATGACCTGGAGGTTCAGCCCCTCCGGCCCGCGATGTGGGCCCGCAGCAGTTCTGCCGCCGGGGCGTGGCCGTAGTGGTCCGCCAACCGCATCGGTGTGGTGCCACTCGGATCCGCGAGCTCCGGATCCGCCCCGAAGGCGAGGAGGACGGCGGTGGTGTGCACCGTCAGCGGCAGGCCGCCCTGGAGGGCTCCGTCGCCCTCCGCGTCGATCGCATGCGTCAGGAGCGTCATGCCCATCTGCACCTCGTCGGGATCCGCACCACCGGCGAGCAGCCGGGCCAGGCCTTCCGCATCCTCGTGCTCGACAGCATGGTGCGCAGGCGTCCACTGTTCCATCACCCCACCATCCAAACAGCCGCCCCCGCACATCCGGCCGACGGGATCCCGTCCCGCCCCCGGGAACGCAGCACGGCCCTCCCGCCCCGCACCGGCCGCCGCGTGCGATTCTGCAGCGATGGACACGTTCGGGACGCGGCTTGATGCCGCGGGAGAGTGGTGGGCGGCCGCCGTCGAGGAATCGCAGGAGGGGCGCTGGGTCCGTGATGCGCTGGAGCGGCAGGTCGTGGCCGACATCGGGGCGGCGACCAATCCCCTGCACGGGGGTCGGCTGCCGCCGTTCACGGAGGACTCCTGGCACGTCCGCATCGGGCGGATCGCCAACTGGGCCGGGGTGCTACGGCTCGCGGCCCGGGCGGGGGGTTGGGAACTCCGGCCCGTCGTCGGACGCGCCCCCGCACACCCCGCCGGCATGGCCGAGCTGCTGTCCGCCGTCTACGCGATCGGCGAGCAGGGCGAGGAGTGGATGCGCCAACTCCTCCGCGAGCGCCGCGTACCGCCGGAGCGCGACATCGCGCGAGCCGAGGCGTTCCTGACCGGTCCCGGATCGGTGGAGGACCTTGAGGCCTTCTTCTACGACGACTGACGGCCGAAGCCGTCATTCCGCTCCCGGCCCATCACGGTCGCGAGCACCGCCGGTGGGAGGGCGCCCGGTGCGGGGAAGGTGGGGGCGGGGGGAACCGAGGGTTGAGGTTCGGCGTCTTGGGGGTGGTTGGCCTGGGGATATTCGTTTCCGGATCAAGGGGCGGGCGGGGGAGGATGGCGCATCATCTGAGGGAGGGACCCATGAGCCAGGACCGCCTGACTCTGCATGACCTGATGCCCGCCGACGAGCTCGCCGCGGCGATCGAGGCCGGGCAGGTCAGCCGCAAGACGCACCCGGAACTGCCGCTGTCGATCTACACCTACACGCGCGTCTGCCAGTACGCACGCGTCTGGAACCGGGTCACCGTCCGCTGCCGGGGACTGGTGGCCGACGACGTCAGCGGCGCGGTCGTCGCCCTCCCCCTGCCCAAGTTCTTCAACGTCGGCGAACACGAGACCGGCCAGCCCTACGCGCCCGCCCTGCCGGACGAGCCCTTCGAGGTGTTCGACAAGGTCGACGGCAGCCTCGCGGTGGTCTTCCACTACGCGGACCGCTGGCGGGTCGCCTCCAAGGGGTCCTTCACCAGCCAGCAGGCCCGCTGGGCGCAGCGCCGGCTCGACGCGGCCGACACCGCGCGGCTGGTCCCCGGCGTCACGTACCTCGCCGAGATCGTCTACCCCGAGAACCGCATCGTCGTCGACTACGGCGACCGCCGCGACCTGGTCCTGCTGGCGGCCCAGGCCCCGGACGGCACCGAGGTGCCGCTCGACGAGGCCGCCCCGGCCTGGACCGGCATCGGCACCGTCGTGCGCCGCTGGCCCGCGATGCCGCTGCCGGAGCTGCTGCGGCTCACCGCCTCGAACACCCTGCCCGGGGGCGGCCGGTCCACCGGCATGGACGCCGAGGGGTTCGTGCTGCGGTTCGCCTCGGGAGTGCGCGCCAAGGCCAAGATCGCCGAGTACGTACGCCTCCACAAGGTGCTCACCGGAGTCACCGAGCGCGACATCTGGCGCGGCCACGGCATCCAGCGGTTCGCGGGCGTCTCCGCCAAGCGGCTCGCCCAGGGCCTGGGCCTGTCCGTCTCGGAGCTCTCGGGATCGCGGTCGCAGGACGGCCGCCCCCTGGACGCCCTGCTGGAGCAGGTGCCGGACGAGTTCGACGCCTGGGTGCGCGGGCTGGTCGAGGGCCTGGAGAAGTCCTTCGCCGAGCACGAGCGCGCCATCGACGAGGCGTACGCCTCGTTGGTCCATCTCGCCTCCGACCGGGCCGCCTTCGCGCGCGCCGCGCGCGGACTGCCGGACCGGGAGCTGCGGGCCGCCCTCTTCCAGCGGCTGGACGGCCGCTCCACCGAACTGCACACGTGGCGCCGGCTCCGGCCGGCCGCCGCCGACCCCTTCAAGAACGACGAGGAGAACTGATCGACGTGCCCCAGGTACACGTGATGACGGGGCTGCCCGCATCGGGCAAGACCACCGCCGCCCGCGCCCTCCAGGCGGAGTCGGACGGCCGGCTGCGCCGGGTCAACCTGGACGACCTGCGCACCATGCTGGACGTCCCGGCGCCGGAGCGCGGCCGCTCGCACTCCCACGAGCAGACCGTCCTGGCCGTCCAGGACGCCGCGGTCCGGGCGGCCGTCGAGGACGGCTTCGACGTGGTGGTGGACAACACCCACCTGACCCCGCACATCCCCCGGCGCCTGAAGGCCGCCGTCAACGGCCTCGACGCGGAGTTCGTCGTGCACGACTTCACGCACGTACCGCTGGAGGAGTGCCTGCGGCGCGACGCGGCCCGGGAGCGGCCGGTCGGCGAGGAGATCATCCGGATCCTCGCGGACAAGCACGCCAAGTCCCGTCGCGGCGGCTGGCAGTTGACCGCAGAGTGGCTCAACGCCCGCCCGGCTGCGGTGCCGTACGTGGCGGACCCGGCGCTGCCGGCCGCGGTGCTCTGCGACATCGACGGCACGCTGGCGCTGCGCGGCGACCGCGGCCCCTACGACTTCAGCCGCTGCGACCAGGACCTGATCAACGTCTCGGTACGCGGCGCGCTGGCGTCCTTCCGGGCGGCGGACGGGGACACGATCGTGCTGCTGTCCGGCCGCAGCGAGGACCACCGCGCCCTGACCGAGGCCTGGCTGGCCGAGCACGAAGTCCCGTACGACGAGCTGTGGATGCGGGCCTCGGGCGACGGCCGCAGCGACGACGTGGTGAAGGCGGAGCTCTTCGACGCGCACGTCCGCCACCGGTACGCGGTCCGGGTCTCGCTGGACGACCGGGACCGGGTCGTGGCCCTGTGGCGCCACATGGGCCTGCCGACCTGGCAGGTCAACTACGGCAACTTCTGACCCGCCGCCCGAACGCCGGGGCCCCCGTACGCACGTCGCGTACGGGGGCCCCGGCGGCGGCTACTGCCGTCGGCCGTTGGCCCAGTATTTGGGCTGCCCGTCGTCGTTGGAGTGTCCCGGAATCGAGTCGGTTCCGTTGCTTGATGCCATCCCGTTCAGGGCAAGAACGTTGGGTGCCATGCCGGGCCGGTACTGCACGATCTCCATGTCGGGGTACGCGTCCTTGCTGCGGGACACGAAACTGTTCTGGCCTCGCAGCTGCACGACGACGTGGTTGTCGGCCGCGCAGCAGGGCATCTTGCTGTTGAGCCCGGACACGTTTGCGTCGATCGTCACCGTATCGCCGGCCACGACGATCGACGGATCGATGTAGTTGTGCAGGTCGCCGAGACGGCGATCCGGCGGTGGCCCGATCTTGATGTCGTGCGCTGGAATCATCTCGCCGTCGCCGCCCTTGCCGCCGAACAGCTTGTCCACGTAGTTCTCGACCGTGTCGACCAACCGTCCGTTGGTCGACGTGGACGGGGAGACCGTGAAGGTCGCTTCTCCGGTGGCGGTGTTGATGAACACCACCATTCGGGAGTCGGCTTCCGGATCTGTACTGAAGTCGCGGTTGTCACCGTAGAGACCGGGAATCGGATTCCCGGGCACACCGCCCGCGATCTTGTCGTGGATGAAGAAGCGGATCATGATGATGCCGTAGTCGGGGCCAGGAGTTCCGGTTCCGATGTTGACCCGCTTCGCGCCCTTCTGCACCTTGCCCCAGCCGGCGTTGCGCGCGTCTTGCCACTCGTCCGCACCCGGTGCGACGCGCGGTCCCGCTGGTGTGGCGGGCGAGGTGGTGGTCTGGCCCGACGGACCGTCGTCGCAGACCTGCACGTTGCCGCAGTACTTCGGCGGCGGCGGTGCGCACTGCCCGCGCCAGCAGTCCGGGTCGATCATGCCCGTCGGATCGCTGCTGGTGGCCGGGGCGTTGTGGGCGTAGGCGTAGCCGTGCATCTGCTGCGGGTCGGCGAGGTTCATCAGCGGGTCCACGCTGATGAAGCGGCCGAGGGACGGGTCGTACTCGCGTGCTCCGATGTGGGTCAGGCCGGTGTTGTCCTTCGGCTTGCCGAGGAAGCCCTTGTCGTCGGGCCAGGTCGCCGGGGCTTGGCCGCGCTCTTCACCGTACGGCTTCTGCGCGCGCCGGCTGATCGCCAGCGTGGCGGTGTCTAGTGTCGTGGTGCCGGTGCCGTGGTGGTCCCGGGCCATGTAGGACAGCGTGTCGGCACCGCTGGTGCCGGTGCTCCGGACGATGACCAGCGAACCGTCCGGACCGCTGTACGAGCGGGTGCCCGTCACCTTCTGGGAGGAGAGGGTCAGGGTGAGTTCGTCCGTGCCCAGGTACAGGGTGACCTTGTCGGGGTCGCGGCGGAGCAGCCGGGTGCCGCCCGCGTCGTAGAGGTAGGTGCTGGTGCCGGCCGCGCCCGTGTTGGCGGCCAGTTTGCCCTCGGGGTCCCAGGTCAGCGTCTGCTTGCCGGCCGGTGCGGGACGGGTCGTGGTGTTGCCGGTCGCGTCGTACGTGTAGGCGCCGGAGGTGGTGCCGGCGGGACCGGTGACCGTGGTGCCGGTGACGCCGTGCGGGCGGGCGGCGCCCGGGGCCGGGTTGGTGTAGATGGTCGTGGTGTCCTGCCCGCCCGCCGGGTCGTGGTCGACCAGCTTGGTGCGGTTGCCGGTCACGTCGAAGGAGTAGGACTGCCAGTAGGGGGCCGGGCCGCCGATGTCCGCGGTCTTCGGGGCCGACGCGCAGGCGGTGTTCTTGTCGGTCCAGGCCTCCGTCATCCGCTGGAGGTGGTCGTACGTGAAGCACTGGGTGTCGGTGGTGAAGCCGGCCGGTCCGTCGTCCCGGCGGGTGCTGACGGAGGTGAGGCTGCCGGAGGGCTGGTAGGTGTAGGTGGTGGCGTCGACGGAGCCGGTGACCTGGGTGTCGCCGGGGCCGGTCTGGCGGTCGAGGTTGGTGGCCGTCAGGCGTCCGGTGGCTTCGTCGTACTGAGGGGTGTACGCGAGCTGTTTGGGGACGTCGCCGTAGACGGCGCGGCGGACGCGGCCGAGGGGGTCGTAGCTGGTGCGGTTGACGTAATCGGTCTCCTCGCTCCACAAGGTGACGGGGAGTCCGGTGGCGCTGTAGCCGGTGGTGACGGTCTCGGCGGGGAGACCGCCGATCGCGGGCATGGTCACCGACACGGGCTTGCCGGTCACCGGGGTGTAGGCGGTGCTGGTCTGGTACGTGCCGGCGAGCTTGCCTTCGGCGGCGGGGACGGTCAGCTTGCTGCCGAGGGGGCGGTAGCCGGTGTCGAGAGCGGTGATCTGTGTGGTGTACGCCGCTCCGCTCTTGCCGCCGACGTAGCGGGTGGAGCCGTCGGCCTGGCCCTTGGCGAGGCGGTCGTAGGACCAGGAGGTCTGGAGGTTGGCGTCCGTCACCGCGTCCTTGTAGAGGCCCGTCTTGCGGGAGAGCTTGTCGTAGGTGGTGTGCAGGACCTGGCCGCGGGCGTCCTTGGTCCAGGCGACCCGGCCCACTGCGTCGTAGTGCGTCTCGGTGCGGCCCTTGTCCGGGTCCTGCTCGGTCACCCGGCGGCCCAGCAGGTCGTAGCCGTAGGACCAGGTGTTGCCGGCCGCGTCCTTGACCGTGCTGAGCTGGCCCCGGGGGTCGTAGGTGTTGGTGGTGGCGGTGAAGGCGGCGGCGTCGTCGCTGCCCGCGTCGGACCGGTTCTTGTACTGGCGCAGCTCCGCCGTGTGGCCCCGGGCGTCGGAGAGCACCGTGGTGGCGGTGCCGCCGAGTGGTGGGACGGTGGTCGTGCGGTCCGCGCCGGCGTACGTCGTGCTGGTCCGCCACTGCTCCACGGCGTGGGAGGAGACCGTCTGGGCGGTGGCGCGGCCCTGGCCGTCGTAGAAGGTGCCGTTCTGGGAGGGCACCGCCGTGTCCTCGGCGAGGAAGCGGGTGCCGGAGGGGGCGGTGGTCTTGTCCCAGTAGGGCTGGTTGGTCTTCACGACCCGGCCGAGGGAGTCGTAGAAGGTGTCGGTCAGGATGCGGCCGGGGGACTCGTCGATCGGCGCGGCCTGGGCCTGCCGGACCTGGAGGAAGGCGTCCAGGATCTGGTAGTCGGTCTGGTAGCGGCCGTCGTCCCGCAGCGTCCTGGTGGTGACCACCGTGGGAGCGGTCCGGCTCAGTGCGTACCCGAACTCGAGACTGGGGGTCTGGGTGGCTCGGTTGCGGCCCGGCTGCCAGACCTTGGTGACCCGGCCGGCCGGGTCGTAGGCGAGTTCCGACACGTGGTTGTTGAGGTCTGTGGTCTTCACCGGCAGGTTGCGGCTGGTCGCGTACTCGACGGTGGTGGTCCAGCCGCTGCCCATGGGACCGGTGACCGCGACCTTCGTCGGCGGCGCGCCGGTGGCCGGGGTGTAGACGGTGCTGGTGGAGTTGCCCAGTGAGTCGGTCAGTCTGACCGTGCGGCCGTAGCCGTCGTAGTCGGTGACGGTGTCCAGGGTGTGGGTGGGGGTGGCGCCGTCGTAGGCGTCCACGACCTGCTGGGTGGTGGCGGCGCCCACGCTGCCGATCTCGCCGTAGGGCTTGCCATCGTAGAGGGTGCGGGTGTGCGCGTAGGTGGTGTCCTTGCCGGGAGCAGTACCGCAGTCACCCGTCACGGACACGGTCTCGACCGGCAGGTTCAGGATGCCGGCCGACGCGTTCGAGGCGTACGAGGTCTTCGTGCAGAAGTCGGGCAGGCCCTGCGCGGAGTCGAGCACAGCCATCGGCAGGCCGGAGGCACCGTCGAAGGTGGTGGACTGCGAGGTGGTCCGCCAGCTCCCGTTGGCCAGGCGGGATCTGGTGGTCACCTCGGCCGTCCGGACGGACTGGGCGGTCAGGTCCGGGAGGCCGCTGCCCCGGGCCCGGCGGGCGGTGACGGGTCCGGTCCAGGGCTCGTTCACGGTGTTCGCCGCCAGGGTGCCACCGTCTCCGGTGAAGCTGCGCGTCTCCCGTACGAAGCCTGCGAGTTGGGGGGCGTCCGCGGTGCTGCTGTCGGGGATCGTGACGGAGCGGCGGGTGCCGTCGGCCTTGTAGTCGCCGTCCATGCCGCGCAGGTAGACGGTGGACGACTGGGTGGTCTTGTCGACGGGGTTGGCCTGGGTGTTGCCCTTCCGGGCGATGACTTCCGCGTAGCCGCGGAAGTCGTTCCAGGTGCGGGACTTGGTTTCGGTGAGTTCGCTGTCGTCGCGGTGCCAGGCGGCCGGGCCGAGGTATTCGTAGCGGGTGGTGCGGGTGGGGGAGGGGTCGGCTCCGGCGGAGGTGGCGTCGACCTCGGAGATGCCGGCGACGACGTACTTGTGGAACCAGTCGAGGGTGGGGTCCATCGGGGTACCGGGGGAGGGGTTCCAGAAGACGGGGTAGCAGCGCTTTCCGTTGGCGTCGGGGGCCGGGAACTGGCCTGGTGCACAGTCCGGTTGGGCGTAGTCGACGGCGACCCGCAGGCCCGACTCGGTCGTGATGGCGGTCATGCGGCGGCGGTTGAGGGGCGGGAGGTTGTCCTTGCCGGTGTCGACCCGGTTGGGCATCAGCCGACCGGCGAAATCCGTCGCGGGAAGCGCCAGTTCGGCCGCTCCGTCATGTGCTGTCCGGGCGATGGAGGCGAGCCAGAGGGAGGGCGTGCTGCCGTCCTGGGGGTCGGGGTATTCGTGGCTGAGGGTCCACTCGTCGACGGTGGTGGGGGTGCCGCCGGTGAGGGACTGGGTGGTGATCCTGGCGAGTCGCTTGGTGGTCCAGAAGGTCGGCGCGTGGCTCTTGCAGTCCTTGACGGCCGAGCCCGGGTCGCAGTTCTGGTCGAAGGGGACGTCGGGCCAGGCGGTCGCGGTGGCCTTCACGGGCGGCTTGGTGCAGTCGGCCTGGACGTTGAGGGCGGGGTCGCAGCGTTCGGCCGAGGTGAAGAGGATCCGGGCGGTCGGGCCCGTGGTGTCCGTCAGTTTCGATCCGTAGCCGATCTCGGTGAGGACGCCGCCGCGGGTGTAGGGGGTGAGGGTGCCGTCGGGGTGGGCGGTGTCGGGGTTGCGGGCGTAGTGGTTGGTCTCGGTGGCGTAGGTGTAGGTGACCAGGCCGGCGCGGGTGTCGACGACGTAGTCGAGGTTCCAGCGCCAGGCCTGCTGGCACCAGGAGGTGGCGAAGTCGCTGCGGTAGCAGGGTTCGCCGGTGTTGTTGGCGTGGACGGGGCGGGTCCAGGTGGCGTGGGAGGCCGGGCCGGTGGTGGTCCCGGGCTTGGTTTCGGCGCCGAAGTAGTACTGGATGCCGTCGGTGGTGGTGATCTTCCAGTACTCGCCGTCGTTGTCGCCGTTGGAGAGGCCGGAGGGCAGCGTGGCGAGTTCGACCTTGGTCTGGGAGCCGTCGGCGGTGCGCCATTGCTTGGTGGTGTCGTCCTGGATCAGGGCTGTGGCAGAGCCGTTGAGGGACATGGTGACCGGCTGCTTGCCGCTCCAGCAGGCTTCGCCGGTGTTGTCCTTGCCGTCCTGCTTGCAGCTTTGGTAGGAGCGTTCGATGTAGCCGGGGCTGTAGTCCCAGCCGTCGCCGATCCAGGAGGACTGGGCGTTGCGGCTGACGGTCCGGCCGTCCACGCTCGCGGAGTCGTACGACAACGTCACCGAAGGGGCCGCGCCACCCGGAGCCGGGGGCAGGGTCAGCGGGTACGCCCAGCTGAAGGTGCCGGTGTTGCCGCCGGCCGACCAGGCTCCGGTGGGAGAGAGGGTGGTCGCCGTGTAGTCACCGGCCGAGCCGGACGGCGCCGCGGTGGCCGCGAGGACGGTCGCGCCGGCGGCTGCCGCGGTGACCGCCTTGGAAGGCGCTCCGGAAGCCGGTCCGGCAGTCGATCCGGTCCGGGCGGTGGCTCCGGGGGCACCCGCCGGGAGCAGCACCTCGGCGGTCAGCCGGCCGTCCTTGACCAGGTTGCGCGCGCCGCGCACCGGCGTCTGGGTGCGGCACGCGGCGCGCTGCGGGGTGGTCAGCGCGCAGGAGGGCAGGGCCACCAGCCGCAGCCGCGCGGCCCAGTCGCCGCCGTACGCGGCCCGGACGGCCGTGTAGTCGAGGCCCACCCGCACCCGGCCGGCCGCCGCCGCGTCCCGCGGGGTGAGGGAGACCAACAGGCCCTCCACGCCCGCGCGTCGGGCCGCGTCGCGGTCGGCGACGGCCACCCCGACCCGGGCGCCGGTCGCGGCGACGCCGGGTCCGGCATCGCGTGCGCCGGCTGCGTTTGCCGCGGCGCTCGGCGCCGTGGTCACCGAGACGGGGACGCCCGCCGCCCGCGCGGACCGTCCGGCCGACGGGATCCGCAGTTCGGCGGCGGTTGCCGCCGGCCACCGGCTCGGGCGGGTGCGCCAGTGCGGGGCGCGGTCGCCCGGCGGGGCGGCCGGGCGCGCCTTGGGGGCGGGGCGGCCGGGTACCGACGGCACCTCCCGCAGCGCCGGGGGAGACCAGAGGCGGTCCTCCTTGGGTCCCAGCCCGCCACCGGGACCGGCGGCGACGGCCGCGGGTGCCATCAGGACCAGCGCGGTGAGGGATGCGGCCACGGCGGGAGTCCTTAGACCCCCGCCCCGCCAGGTCCGCCGGTGTACGTCCCCCGTCGCCGGCGGACCGGGATCCGGGGACGGCGCGGGGCCTGTCGGGGGCCGCCCGCCGACCCGGGTCCCCCTCCGGGGTGTCCACCCACACGACCGTTGGAGCGTGCTGAGCGATGTCCGTGGACGAGCCACCGATGGTGTCCGAGGTTCTCTCGCAGACGCTCGCGCACCTGCCGCGCAGCGAACAGCGCCGCTGGGGCGAGCTGTACGTCCGGGGGCTCCTCTCCGTCGACGGCCGCAAGACCATGCGCGCCCTGGCCGGCGGCGCCGGCAGCGCCGCCGAGAAGAGCCTCTACCAGTTCATCACCAAGTCCCCCTGGAGCAACGGCGCGGTCCGCCGCGAACTGGCCCGCACCCTCCAGGACGCCATGGCCCCCAAGGCCTGGGTGGTCCGGCCGCTGGTGGTCGCCAAGGACGGCCGGCACTCCGTCGGCGTCGACCGCCAGTGGGTGCCCGACGCCGGCCGCCTGGTCAACTGCCAGCAGAGCACGTCCGTCTGGCTGGCCGGCGAGGACGAGAGCTGCCCCGTCGACTGGCGCCTGGCCCTGCCCGGCAGCTGGGCCGACAGCCCCGAACAGCGCCGCCGCGCCGCCATCCCCGAACACGTCGGCGGCTGCCCGCCCGAGCGCTGCGCCCTGGACTCCGTCCACCGCATGGCCCGCGACTGGGGCCTGTGGCGCCGGCCCGTCGTCATGGACCTGCGCGCCGCCGGACCCGCGCCGCTGGCCGAACTGATGGCCGCCCGGCTGCCCTTCGTCGCCCGCGTCGACCCCGCCGACCCGCGCCTCCTGCTCGAACCCGGCCACCGCACCGCCGACGCCTGGCGCGGCGCGGCCGACGGCCTCGGCGAGGCCATCGGCCGCCGCCGGATGCCCGTCGAATGGCCCGACCCGGCCACCGGCACCCTGCGCGCCACCGTCGTCGGCTCCGTCCCGGTCCGGCTGCGCGGCCCCCGCGCCCTGCCGCACGCCCCCCACACCGGCCGCCAAGAGCTCGTCCTGCTCGGCGCCTGGGCCCCCGGCGCCCGCCGCGGACCCACCGAGTTCTGGCTCTCCAGCCTCGCCGGCGAACACCTCGGCACCGTCTACCGCACCGCCATGCTCAGCCGCCGCGTCGACCACGACCTCGACCGGGTCAGCGACGGCCTGGGCGTCCGCGACTTCGAGGGCCGCACCTTCCGCGGCTGGCACCACCACATGACGATGGTCTCCCTCGCCCACGCCCTGACCGTCCTGGCGGCCGCGCCCGCCGCCGACCGGCTCCGCGCGGCACCCCGCACCCTGAGGGCGAGCGCCGCATGATCCCCGTACTGGACCGCGCCGACCACGACCGCATCGCCGCCGACCTGCGCCGCCTGCTGCCCGGCTGGCTCGGCGCGCAGCGCTGGTTCGCCGGCAAGGGCCACGGCCGCCCGGCCGTCACCCCGCTCCTGGTCGAACTGGTCTGCCCCGGCGACCCCGCCCTCTTCCTCGCCCTCGTCGACACCGGCCACGACGAGGCCTACCAACTCCTGGTCGGCGTCCGCGCCACCCTGCCCGAGGCCCTGGCCGGCGCGGTCATCGGACACGGCGAGGGCCCCGACGGACAGCCCGTCACCCTCTACGAGGCCGCCGCCGACCCGGAACTGACGGCCCGCCTGCTGGACCGCTTCGACGACGACCGCCCCGGCCCCGGCGCGGTCCGCTTCCACCGCGCACCCGGCGCCGTCCTGCCCACCGGCCTGGCCGGCCGCCTGCTGACCGCAGAACAGTCCAACACCAGCCTGGTCTTCGGCGACCGGGCCGTCCTCAAGGTGCTGCGCCGCCCGGTCTCCGGCACCAGCCCCGAACTGGAGGTGCTCGCCGCCCTCGACGCCGCGCCCGGCGTGCTCGGCGCCGCCCCCCTCGGCTGGATCGCCACCGACCCCGCCCACCCGGCCGGCCCGGCCACCCTCGCCGTCCTCCAGGAGTACCTGCCCAACCAGGGCGACGGCTGGGAGCTGGCCGTCGCCGAGGCCGCCCGCTACATCGACGGCACCGACGGCCGCCCCGACGCGGCCGGCACCTTCACCGCCGAGTCCTTCGCCCTCGGCCAGGCCACCGCCAAGGTCCACTGCGCCCTCTCCCAGCGCCTGGGCAGCCGTACCCTCGACGCCGACGGCGCGGCCGCCCTGGCCGGCGAACTCACCCGCCGCCTCGACGACGCCGTCGCCGAGCTGCCCGCCCTCGCCGTCTACGCCGCCGAACTGCGCACCGCCTACGCCGCCCTGGCCGGGGCCCACCGCACCGGACCGCTGCACCTCCAGCGGGTCCACGGCGACCTGCACCTCGGCCAGGTGCTGAGCACCCCCCGCGGCTGGGCCCTGATCGACTTCGAGGGCGAACCGGGCCACGCGCTCGCCGAACGCCGTCGCCCCCGGCCCCCGCTGCGGGACGTCGCCGCCATGCTCCGCTCCTACGACTACGCCGCCCGGCACGCCCTCACCGGCCCCGCCGGGACCCCGCACCCCGCCGACGCGCGGGCCGCCCACCGGGCCCGCCGGGCCCGCGAGTGGGCCGACCGCAACCGCAGCGCCTTCGGCGCCGGTTACGCCTACGCCGGCGGCCCCGCCCCCCGCGCGCACCCCCACCTGATGCGCGCCTTCGAAGCCGACAAGGCCGTCTACGAAGCCGTCTACGAGGCCCGCAACCGGCCCGCCTGGCTCTCCATACCGCTCGCCGCCCTGGACCGGCTGACCCGCCCGGGGCCTCCCGCGGGCAGACCCCCGCGGTCCTGAGCCGTCCCCGCAGCCTGCTCCGGAGCTCTTCAGGACCCGATCCCCACGCCCGGGAACCCCACGCCCCGGACCCGCCCGCCCGGCCCCGTACCCGCGGGGCCGCGCGCCAGAACCCGGCACGCCCCGACGCCAGACGACGAGACGAGAAGAAGGACCGATGACCGACTCGCCCGGCCGCGCCGCCCAGGTGGTCAAGGCCTACGACATCCGCGGGGTCGTCCCCGACGAACTCGACGAGCGGGCCGCCCACACCCTCGGCGCCGCCTTCGCCGACCTGACCGGCGCCGACCGGATCGTGCTGGCCCGCGACATGCGCGCCACCTCCCCGGCCCTGGCCCGGGCCTTCGCCGACGGGGCCACCGGCCGGGGCGCGGACGTCCTGGACGCCGGCCTCGGCTCCACCGACTACCTCTACTACGCCTCCGGCAGCCTCGGCCTGCCCGGCGCCATGTTCACCGCCAGCCACAACCCGGCCCGCTACAACGGCATCAAGCTCTGCCGGGCCGGCGCCGTCCCGGTCGGCGAGGGCACCGGCCTGGAGGTGCTGCGCGCCGCCCTCGCCGGGGAGCTGCCCGCCCCCGCCCCGGCCGCCCGCCGCGGCACCCGCACCAGCACCGACCTGCTCGCCGGGTACGCCGCCCACCTCGCCGCCCTCGTACCGCCCGCCGCCGGCCGCCCCCTGAAGGTCGTCGTCGACGCCGGCAACGGCATGGCCGGCCTGACCGCGCCCCTGGTGCTGGACCGGCCCGGGCTGGCGGTCGTACCGCTCTACTTCGAGCTGGACGGCACCTTCCCGCACCACGAGGCCGACCCCATGAAGCCCGCCAACACCGCCGACCTGCGGGCGAGGGTGGTCGCCGAGGGCGCCGACCTCGGACTCGCCTTCGACGGCGACGCCGACCGCTGCTTCGTCGTCGACGAGCACGGCCGCGGCATCGGCCCCTCCCAGGTCATCGGCCTGATCGCGGAGCGCGCCCTGGCCCGCCACCCCGGCCAGGCCGTGGTCCACAACCTCATCACCTCCCGCGCCGTCCCCGAGCTGGTCGCCGCCCGCGGCGGCAAGCCGGTCCGCTCCCGCGTCGGCCACTCCTTCGTCAAGGCCCTCATGGCCGAACACCAGGCGGTCTTCGGCGGCGAACACTCCGGCCACTACTACTTCCGCGACTTCTGGTACGCCGACACCGGGATGCTCGCCGCCCTGCACGTGCTGGCCGCCCTCGCCGAGCAGGACCGCCCGCTCTCCCAGCTGATGGCCCGTTACGCCCTGTACGCCACCGCCGAGGAGACCAGCGTCCGCGTCCAGGACCCGGCCGCCGCGCTGGCCGCCGCGGAACGCGCCTTCGCCGGTCCCGGCACCGAGACCGACCGGCTCGACGGCCTCACCGTCACCCGCGCCGACGGCAGCTGGTTCAACCTGCGCGCCTCCAACACCGAACCGGTCCTGCGGGTCAACGCCGAGAGCGCCGATGCCGCCGCCACGACCCGGCTCCGCGACGAGGTCCTGGCCCTGCTGGAGCAGCAGTGAGCGCCCGCCCGGCCGCCCCGGCCGCCCCCGTGGACGCCGCGATCGTCGGCGGCGGCCCGGCCGGCCTGTCCGCCGCCCTCTACCTGGCCCGCTACAACCGCACCGTGCTGGTCTTCGACACCGGCCACGGCCGCTCCACCCACCACCAGGTCAACCACAACTACCTGGGCTTCCCCGACGGCATCGCCACCGTCGACCTGCGCGAGCTGGGCAGCCGCCAGCTCGCCCACTACCCGCACGCCCGCATCGTCCACCACCGCATCACCGACCTCGAGGGCGACGCCGACCGCGGCTTCACCCTGCACGCCCAGGGCCACCACTGGCAGGCCCGCACACTGATGCTCGCCACCGGGGTGCTCGACCACTTCCCGCACTTCCCCGACTGGCAGGAGTACGCCGGCCGCTCCATGTTCTGGTGCATCGCCTGCGACGGGTACGAGAACCGCGGCCGGCGCATCCTCGTCGTCGGCCACACCGACGCCGCCGCCGGCGAGGCCATGCAGCTGCACGCCCTCTCCGACCAGGTCCGGCTGCTGACCAACAGCCGCAGCGACGAGATCAGCCCCCTGATGCGCCGCCGGCTGGCCGCCGCCGGGATCCCCGTCCTGCACGACCGGATCAAGGCCGCCGAGGGCAAGGAGGGGCACTTCGAGGCCGTGGTCACCCGCCGGGGCCTGCGCCTGGAGCTGGACGCCCTCTTCTCCGTCCAGGGCGCCACCCCCGAGACCGAACTGGCCCGCCGGCTCAGCGTCGCCCTCACCCCCAGCGGCTACGTGGCGGTCGACACCGAGCAGAAGACCTCCGTGCCGGGGGTGTACGCGGCCGGCGACCTCACCGCCCTGCACTCCCACCAGGTCGCCGCCGCCGTCCACGAAGGCGCCCAGGCCGCCTCGGCCGCCCACTACTTCCTGCACCCGCCCGAACTGAAGGCGGGCTGACCGCAGGACCCGGCCCCACCCGCTCCGACCCCGGCGCCGTCCGCCGCACCGACCCAGACAGACCAGGACGTCCTCAGGAACCCTTATGTCCACACTTGCTTACCTGCCCCAGGCCACCCCCGTCCGCCCGGCCCCCCGGCCCGCCGACCCGCACGAGCTGTCCGCCTACTGCCGGGGCCTGTTCGCCGTACTGCCCCGCTCCGACCAGCGCCGCTGGGGCGAGGTGTACGTGCGCGGCCTCCTGGAGGCCCCCGGCCGCAAGACCCCCAGCACCATCTCGGCGCACGTCCTGGGCCGCCCCGCCGTCCAGCAGCTCCAGCAGTTCATCGGACAGAGCCCCTGGGAGTGCGGCCCGGTCCGCCGCTACGTCGCCGACCGCTGCGCGCAGGAGCAGCCGCCCCGCGCCTGGTGCGTGGACGAGGCCGTCATCACCAAGAGCGGCGACCGCTCGGTGGGCGTGGCCCGGCAGTTCGCCCCCAGCCAGGAGCGCACCGTCAACTGCCAGCTGGCCCTGGTCACCTCCCTGGTCTCCGCCGACGGGGCGGGCGTACCCGTGAACTGGCGGCTGGTGCTGCCGCAGCGCTGGGACACCGACGAGTCCCTGCGCAAGGGCGCCCACCTGCCGCAGGAGGAGCGCTGCCGGCCCCGCTGGCGGTACGTGGTCGAGGCCCTGGACGAGATGCTGGACGACTGGGGCCTGACCCCCGCGCCGGTCCTCGCCGACTGGCGGCACGACACCGAGGTCGAACCCCTGCTGTACGGGCTGGAGGCCCGCGGCCTGGGCTACGTCATCGAGGTGTCGGGGGCGGTGGGCGCCGCCCTGCCCCGCCCCTCCGCGACCACCGGCCGCCGCTACGGCACCCTGGCCGAACTCGCCGAACAGGCCGCCTGCGCCGGGCCCGCCACCGGGGTGCGCCGCCAACTGATGTGGCCCGACCCGCACACCGGCCGCAGCCGCCAGTCGCAGTTCCTCACCCTGCCGGTGGTCCTCGGCGGCGCCGCCGAACCGGTCCGGCTCCGCGCCGCCCCCCGCCACCTGGTCGTCGACTGGCCCTACGGCCGCCCGGCCCCCCGCTCCTACCGCCTCACCAACCTCCCCCCGCGCCGCCTCGCCGAGACGGTCGCCCTGGCCCACCTCCGCGAACCCGCCCGCGCAGCCCTCACCCGCCTCCAGGACCACCACGGCCTGAACGACTTCGAAGGCCGCTCCTTCCGAGGCTGGCACCACCACGCGACCCTGGCCTCCGCCGCCCTGGGCTTCACGTCCTTGCACGGCGAACGGGACACGGGGGACCGACGGGAACGGGGGGCGGTGTAGCGGCCGCCGGCTCAGCCGAGGTAGGGGTACGTGCCGGCGAGGTAGTCGCCGATCTGCTGCCGCATGCTGGCGTGGATGTCGTACTGGTCGAGGTCGGCGGGCCGCATGAATCCGACGCCGTCGGCCTCGTCGTTGATCGTCGGGGCGCCGCCCACCGGTCGGCCGATGTAGGTGTTCTCGTACTGCTGGCGGATCTCGCCGTCGGTGTAGGCGACGATGTGGTTCGGGTTGGTGTAGACGCCGAGGAATCCGGTGATCTCGGCGACGATGCCGGTCTCTTCCAGGCACTCTCGGACCGCGCACTGGGCCGCCGTCTCCCCGATGTCCTGGGCGCCGCCGGGCAGCGCCCACTGACCGGTGTCACGCCGCCGCTGGAGGAGGATCGCGCCCTCGTCGTCGACGACGAGCAGGTTGCTCGCCGGGATGAGGGTGTTCGCCTTCGGGGCCGTCGGGTCGTTGTAGTACTCAGTCCTGCCCATGTGCGGTAGTCCCCCTCCAGGTCCGCGCAACAGCCGAGACGGCTTCGAGGCCTTGAGCGTAGTCGTCGAAGCACCCCGCCCCGTCGGCCCCGCTGGGGTACTTGGCGAAGTCAGCAAGGTGACCGCGACGCCAGCCAGCTACCGACGGCAGCCGGCCGGACCTGCGTCGAAGCAGACACGGGTCCGGTCGCGGCTGGCGACGGCGAATGCTTTGGTGTGGTCAGCGCAGCGCCTTCTCGATGGCCTCGAAGATGTCCGCGTCCGTCTCCTGCTGCCAGGTCGGGAGGTCCGGCCAGTCGGCGACGTAGCCCGGCTTCGGGTCGTCGAAGTGCTTGAACATCTAGGCCGTCCAGCAGGTCGCGACGAAGCGGCTCTTCTGCTCGCGGGTCAGCCGGGCCGTGGTGCCGCCGGCGATGACCCGGACCGCTGACGCGGATCGAGGGCCGTCACGACCGGAGGTCGGCCAGTAGTCGTTCGGCCTGCTGGCGGGCCGGGGGCAGTAGCGGATCCTCCTCGTATGCGTGGGGGCCGACGATCTTCGACAGGAAGTACAGGGACATCAGCTTGCCGTCCCGGCTCTCCAAGTCCGCACGCCGCTCCCGGTGGACGCGGGCGGTGAGGGCCGGGACGGCCAGTGCGTTGCCCCACAGCGTCGCGGCGTCCAGGCCCGGGTCCTCGAGCAGCAGGGCGCCCTTGGCGACCGACGGCGATGCGATCAGCTCCAGCTCGTCCGCGCGCCACATCACCGGCTCGCCCGGCTCGCGCCACGCCAGTCCCCGGTGCCACTGCGGCATCGCGACGCCGTGCAGCACGGCGGCGGCTTCCGCTCCGTTCCAGCCCTGCGAGCCGATCCGTTCGAAGCCGCGCCGTTCGATGCGCACCCACGTGCCCTGCTCCGTACGGCCGCCCAGGGAGCGGCGCTTGCGTACGAGCGCTCCCCGATCCACCCGTACGTCGAGAGCCCGTTCCACGCGCTGGAGCACGTCCTCCACCGGCTGCCTGCGCAGATCCACCTGGGTGGCGGCGGGCAGGGATCCGTTCATCACGACCTCCTCGGCGAACGGACGACCGTAACAGGCCTCGCGGCCCGCCGGAGCGGGACGCGCACGCCTCGCCGTGCCCCCCGCCGCCCCCGCATCCCCCCAGATCCGGGCCCGAGTTGCCGTAGTCCACCTCCTCACTTCGCGCAGTGGGTGCGGGGCCGGGGTCGGTGGGGCGGGGGGAGGGGTTGGCGTGGCGTCATCGGGACGGCACGGCGCGGCCCGGGCGGCCGTGCCCGGCCGGGCGGCCCGCGCGGTCGTAGCGCCGGGCACGCCGGCCGTCCGTACCGCCGGGCACCCGGACACGTCACGGCAGCCCGCCCCGCCCCCGCCCGTACCCCCGCCGCCAGACAGGAGACCACCATGACCAGCGTCCAGGCACTGGAACACACGGAGCTCGCCGGCTTCGCGCAGGAGTGGTTCGACAAGCTCAGCCGGCACGACCCGGTCGAGGAGATGCTGCCCTTCGTCGCCGACGCCGGTCTGGACATGGCCTTCCCGGAGCGCACCCTGCGCAGCCACGCCGACTTCCGCGACTGGTACGCCGTGGTCGGGGAGGCCTTCGCCGACCAGAGCCACGACATCGAGAGGCTGGAGTTCCGGCCCGCCGCCGACGACGTGGAGGCCGTCGACGTGGCCGTCACCGTCGTCTGGCGGGCCAAGAACACCGCCGACGGCTCCCTGACCGCCGTCCGCGTGGACCAGCAGTGGCGCCTGGCGATGCGGCCCGGCGCGGTGCTGCCCGTCATCACGACCTACCGCGTCGGCGACTTCACCCCCGTCGCGTGACGGGCCCCCAGGCCAGGCACGACTACGTCGTGGTCGGCGCCGGCTCCGCCGGCAGCGCGCTGGCCGCCCGGCTCAGCGAGGACGGCACCCGCAGCGTCCTGCTCCTGGAGGCCGGCGGCTGGGACGAGCGCCCCGAGATCCACCGCGGCGACGGCGCGGCCGTGCTCGCCCTGCTCACCTCGGAGTGGAGCCCCGGCATCGACTGGGGCTACGCCACCGAGCCCGAGCCGGGCCTGGGCGGCCGCACCGTACCCGTCGCCCGCGGCAAGGTCGTCGGCGGCTGCAGCTCCGTCAACGCCCTGATGTGGGTGCGCGGCAGCCGGCACGACTACGACGGCTGGCGCGAGCGCGGCAACCCCGGCTGGGGGTACGAGGACCTGCTGCCGTACTTCCGCCGCTCCGAGGACTACCGGGGCGCCGGCGCCGGCCCGCTCCGCGGCCAGGGCGGCCCGGTCGCGGTCCGGGACCACACCGACCCCACCCCGCTGGCCCGCGCCTTCGTCGCCGCCGCCGCCGAGCTCGGGTACAAGGCCTCCGACGGCGCCGACTACAACGGCGCCGAGCAGAGCGGGTACGGCTTCCTCTACCAGACCACCCGGACGCCCGCGGGGGAGCGCTGCTCCACCGCCACCGGCTACCTGCACCCCAACCGGGGCCGGGCGAACCTCACGGTCGCCACCGGCGCCCGGGCCACCCGGCTGCTCCTGGAGGGCGGCCGCTGCACCGGCGTCGAGTACACCGCCGACGGCCGCACCCACACCGTGCGCGCCGAGCGGGAGGTCGTCGTCAGCGCGGGTGCCTTCGAGACGCCCAAGCTGCTGATGCTCTCCGGCCTGGGCCCGGCCGACGAACTGCGCGCCCACGGCATCGACTGCGTACGGGACCTGCCCGGGGTCGGCGGCAACCTCCAGGACCACCTCTTCACCCCGGTCTGCTACCAGTCCCGCCAGCAGCACCCCGAGGACGCCCTGCTCTCCGAGGCGGGGCTGTTCACGCACACCCCGGCCGCCGACCCGGCCGGCGCCCCCGACCTGCAGTTCACCTTCGGGCCGGTCAAGTTCCTGGCCCCCGACGCGCCCGCCGCGCAGGCCGCCGGCCCCGGCTTCACCTTCGCGCCCATCGCCCTGCTGCCCCGCAGCACCGGCCGGGTGCGGCTGCGCAGCGCCGACCCGGCCGCCACGGCCGTGGTCCGGGCCGGCTACCTCAGCGACCCGGCCGACCTGGACGTCCTGGTGTACGGGGTGGAACTGGCCCGGGAACTGGCCCGCTCCGCCGCCTTCGCCGAGTTCACCGGCGAGGAGCTGGGCCCCGGCGCCGGGGTCACCGGCCGGGCCGCGCTGCGGCGCTACGTCGCGGACCGGGCCACCACCCTGTGGCACCCCGTCGGCACCTGCCGGATGGGACCGGCCACCGACGGCGACGCCGTCACCGACCACGAGCTGCGCGTCCACGGCGTCGAGGGGCTGCGGATCGCGGACGCCTCGGTCATGCCGTCGATCGTCGCCGGGAACACCAACGCGCCCAGCGTGATGATCGGCGAGAAGGCCGCCGATCTCGTCCTGCGGGCCGCGCGCTGACCGCCACCGCCCGCGCGCTGACCGCCACCGCCCCAGCGCTGACCGCCACCCGCCCCAGACAGGAGAGGACCACGATGCCCACCACCGAGGAACTCGCGGGGATCGCGCTCTACGAGCGCTTCCTGACCGCGTTCAACGCCGCCGACTACAGCGAGGTCGCCGCCGTCGTCGGCGACGCCTTCACCGACCACCACCCCGGCTTCGACATCCAGGGCCTGGACTCCTACCTCGACGCGCTGCGCGAGGCCCACAAGTCCCTGGCGCTGCGCGCCGAGCTGGAGGAGGTGCTGGCCGCCGGCGACCGGGTCATCACCCGCGTCAAGCTCACCGGCACCCACCTGGGCAACGTCATGGGGCTCGCGCCCACCGGCCGCGAGGTGGAGTGGAGCACCACCGAGATCTGGCGGGTCGAGGGCGGCCGGCTGGTCGAGCGCTGGGCCCAGGACAACCTGCTGGGGCTGCGCGCCCAGCTCTCCGCCGACGAGCAGAACGTCGCGGTGGTCCAGCAGGTCAGCGACGCCGTCAACCAGCGCCGCTACGAGGACCTGGACGACCTCTTCGGCCCCACCTTCCACGACAACAACCCGGCGTGGAGCGTGGCCAGCCTGGCCGAGCTCAAGGAGATCATCAAGGCCGCCCACGAGGCGCTGGACTTCACCGTCCACCTCGACGCGCTCTACGCCGCCGCCCCGGACAAGGTGATCATGCACATCACCTTCCACGGCCGGCACGTGGCGCCGTTCTTCGGCCAGGAGCCGACGGGCAAGGACGTCTCCTGGACCAGCCTGGAGGTCTACCGCCTGGAGAACTTCAAGGTCGTCGAGCGCTGGGTGCAGGCCGACACCACCGGCCTGATGCGCCAGCTCGACGTCCCGCTGCCGTAACCGCCCGCACCCCGAGGAAGGAGCCCGATGGACACCGACACGCTGGTCCACCGCTACTACGAGCTGGCCAACGCCGGCGACTGGGACGCCTGGTGCGACCTGTTCGCCGCCGACGCGGCCATGGACGAGCAGCTCGCCGGCCGGGTCGAGGGCCGCGAGACCCTGCGCGAGATGATGAAGGGCTTCCCCGAGGCCTACGAGCGCTTCGCCAACGTCCCGCGGCACTTCGTCGTGAACGGCGAGCAGGCCGCGGTC
The DNA here is from genome assembly GCF_040684615.1 of Streptomyces sp. NPDC089919. NCBI lineage: Bacteria > Bacillati > Actinomycetota > Actinomycetes > Kitasatosporales > Streptomycetaceae > Streptomyces > Streptomyces sp. NPDC089919. Next base: position 23,147 of record NZ_JBFBGK010000068.1, on the reverse strand, counting down.
ATCTCGCACATCTCCGGCCGCACCTTCGCCGGCGCCACCGTCGAGGCCGACGTGTGCAACTACTTCCAGGTCGTGGACGGGCAGATCGTCTACTTCGCCAACTACCACGACAGCGCCCCCTTCGCCGCCGTCCTGGGCAAGGAATGAGCGCCCCCGCCCCGGCCGCCCGCTGGGCGCACGTCGGACTCAACTGCCGCGACCAGCGGGCCACCGAGGACTTCTACGCCCGGCTGTTCGGTTTCCGCCGGGCCCGGGTGGTGGAGGCGGACGGCGAGCGGGTGGTGTTCCTGCGCAGCGGGGACGTCTACCTGGAGCTGTTCGCCACTGCCGAGGAGCCCCTGGTCAAGACCGAGAAGGACGGCCCGGCGGCCCCCGGCACCGCCCGCCACCTGGCCTTCCAGGTCGAGGACGTGGACGCCTTCGTCGCCGCGGCCGGCCCGGACCTTCAGGTCACCCTCGGGCCCCTGGAGTTCGACACCTTCATCCCCGGCTGGAAGACCGTCTGGATCGCCGACCCGGACGGCGTGGTCATCGAGGTCAGCCAGGGCTACACGGACCAGAGCCCGGAAGAACTTGCCCGTTACCATTGACGGCTTCCGGGGGAGGCTCTGACCTTGTCCGCCGGCCGGGACCCGTTCGGGGAGCCCGGCCGGCGCTCCGGCTTTTCCACCACCTGTCGAGAGAAGGAACCGCCATGACCGAGGGCTTAGCCCGGACCGTCCTGATCACCGGAGCCACCGACGGACTCGGCCGCGGGCTCGCCCGGGAACTGGCCGCCCGGGGCGCCTCGCTGATCCTGCACGGCCGCAGCGCCGAGAAGGGCGAGCAGCTGCTGGACGAGCTGACCGCCGCCACCGGCAACAAGAACCTCAGCTTCGAGCGGGCCGACTTCGCCTCGCTGGCCGAGGTCAAGGAGCTGGCCGCGCGGATCACCGCCGGCCACGACCGGCTCGACGTACTGGTCAACAACGCCGGCCTGGGCGTGGAGCTGGCCCGCCGGGAGAGCCGGGACGGCCACGAACTCCTCTTCCAGGTCGACTACCTGGCGCCCTACGTGCTCAGCTGCCTGCTCGCCCCGTTGCTCGCCGCCTCGGCCCCGGCCCGCATCGTCAACGTCAGCTCCGCGGGCCAGGCCCCGCTCGACTTCGACGACGTGATGCTGGAGCGCCGCTGGGACGGCGGCCAGTCCTACTGCCAGGCCAAGCTCGCCGAGATCACCATGACGATGGACCAGGCCGAGCAGCTGGCGGGGACCGGTGTCACGGTCAACGCCCTGCACCCGGCGTCCTACATGCCGACCAAGATCGTCACGCATCTCTTCACCCCGCAGTCCTCCCTGGCCGAGGGCGTCGGGCACACCCTGCGCCTGATCGAGGACCCGGAGCTCGAGGGCGTCAGCGGCGCCTACTTCAACCGCGCCGACCGCACCCGCGCGCACGCCCAGGCCTACGACCCGGTGGCCCGGGCCCGGCTGCGGGAGCTGAGCGAGCGGCTGACCGGCGTCGTCCTCCCGGCGCTCGGCTGAGGGGGCGGCCGGCCATGGCGGTAACGGACGTGGTCAACGCCCCGCCCGGCGGGGCCCCGGAGGACGGCGACGCCTGCGAGCGGGAACGCCGCGCCACCTGGTTCGAGCTCTTCTGCGACCTGGTCTTCGTGGCCGCCGTCGGCCAGGTCACGCACCGGCTCGGCACCGCCCCCGACGCCCGCTCGGTGCTCGCGGTCGCCGCCCTCTTCCTGCCCGTGTGGTGGACCTGGGTGCTGTACGCGGACCGGGCCAACCGGCTCGACAAGGACAACGCCGTCGACCGGCTGCTCACCATGACCGGGATGGCCGGGGTCTGCGGCATCGCCGTCTTCATCGGCCAGGTCGGCAAGGGCACCTCCGACGACATCGGCTTCGTGCTGTCGTACCTGCTGGCCCGCTGGATGGTCACCGTGCTGTACGCGTGGGCCGGCCGGGGCGATCCGCGCTTCAAGGCCGCGGCCCGCTCGTACGCGGCCTGCTCGGCCCTCTCCTCGCTGCTGTGGGCGGGGGGCCTGGCGCTGCCGGACGGCGCGCCCCGCTGGACCGCCTGGGGCGCGGGGATGCTGGTCGAGCTGGCGCTGCCGTTCCTGGCCGGCCGCTACACCGCGGCGGTGCCCAGCGACGCCGACCACCTCACCGAGCGGTTCGGCCTGTTCACCATCATCATGCTCGGCGAGATGGTGCTGGGCTTCGTCGGCGGGCTCAGCCACACCCGCACCGGGCCCGCCGCGGCGCTGGCCGGCGTGCTGGCCTTCGCGCTGTGCGCCTGCCTGTGGTGGGCGTACTTCAATGCCAGCAGCAGCGGGCCCGGCAGCCACGCCCAGCTCGCCTCCAGACCCTGGCTGCGGCACGCCTTCGTCTACGGGCACCTGCCCATGCAGTGCGGGCTCGCGGTGCTCGGCGGCACCCTCGGCGTGGTGGTGTCCGGGCAGGTCAGCCAGCTGTCGCCGGCCGCCGCCGCCTGCGTGGGCGGGGGCATCGCGGTCTTCCACGCGGTCGGCGCCCTGGTGCGCGCCGCGTTCACCGGGTTCGGCGAGACCGTGGTGCGGATCCGGCTCGCGGTCACCGCCGGGGTGCTGGTGATGATCCCGCTCGCGCCCCGGATGCCGACCACCGCGGCGCTGGGCCTGCTGGCCCTGATCCTGGCCGTCGGCGTCCTGGTCGAACAGCCCGCGCACCGGCGCCGGGTGGCCGACCGGGACGGGACGCCCGTACCGCAACTCGCGGAGATGTCCCCCTCGACCTGACGCAGTCTGTCCGCCGCCCGCCCCGCCCCGCCGCCGCATCCCGTACGCCAGGAGAGTGCGGCACGAGAGTGCCGACACGACGCGGCGGCAGGGGCCCCGGTCCCGGTGTCCGTCCGAGAGGAGTGGTCCGATGACGACCCAGCCCGCCCAGACCGTCAGCGACGGCGAGCTGTTCATCGACGGGAAATGGGTCCCGTCCGCGTCCGGAGCGACCGTCGACATCGTCAACCCCGCCACCGAGACGGCCATCTGCAAGGTCGCCTGGGGCGACGCGAGCGATCTGGACCGCGCCGTGCAGGCCGCCCGCCGCGCCTTCGACCAGGGTCCCTGGCCGACGCTGCCCGCCAAGGAGCGGGCCCGGATCATGTTCAGGATCGCGGACGGCATCGAGGCGGCGGGGGAGGAGCTGGCGCTGCGCGAGACCCTCGACGTCGGCAAGCCCATCAGCTTCACCCGCGGCTTCGACGTCCGGGCCGCCGCCGAGATCTTCCGGTACTACGCGGGCATGGTCGAGATGCTGGAGGGCGCGGCCCGCCCGGCCGGCGCCCGCTCCCTGCAGTACATCCGGCGCGAGCCGCTGGGCGTGGTCGGCGCCATCACCCCGTTCAACTTCCCGCTGAACCTGGCCGTCAACAAGATCGCCCCGGCCCTGGCGGCGGGCAACACGATCGTCCACAAGCCGGCCGACCAGACCCCGCTGACGGCGCTGAAGCTGGCCGAGATCATGGCGGAGGCCGGGCTGCCGGAGGGCGTGCACAACGTCGTCCTGGGCGACGGCGCCACCGTCGGCTCGGCCCTGGTGGAGCACCCCGGGGTCGACAAGATCTCCTTCACCGGCTCCACCGCCACCGGCAAGCGGCTGATCGCCGCGGCCTCGGCCACGCTGAAGAAGGTCACCGTCGAACTCGGCGGCAAGGGCGCCAACATCGTCTTCGCCGACGCCGACCTCGACGCCGCCGCCCAGGCCGCCTTCCAGGCCGGCTTCTTCAACACCGGGCAGTTCTGCATGAGCGGTTCGCGGCTGCTGGTGCACCGCTCGGTCCACGACGAGCTGGTGGCGAAGCTGACGGCGATCCTGGACGTCATCCCGGTCGGCGACCCGCTGGCCGAGGCGACCGTCCTGGGGCCCCTGGCGCACCGCGCGCAGCTCGACAAGGTCCTCGAGTACGTGGCCATCGGCACGGCGGAGGGCGCCACCCTCGCCTACGGCGGGGAGCCGGGCCACGAGGGCCCCGGCTTCTACCACCGGCCCGTGGTCTTCACCGGCGCCACCGCGGACATGCGGATCGCCCAGGAGGAGATCTTCGGCCCGGTGCTGACGGTGATCCCCTTCGACACCGACGACGAGGCCGTGGAGATCGCCAACGGCACCCCCTACGGCCTCGCGGCCGGACTGCACACCCGCGACCTCAAGCGGGCGCACAACGTCGCCGGCCGCCTCGAGGCGGGCATCGTCTGGGTCAACACCTGGGCGGCGTTCGAGAACAGCACGTCCTTCGGCGGCTACAAGGCCTCCGGCTTCGGCCGGGAGCTGGGCCCCGAGGGCATCGAGGAATACCTGCAGTACAAGACGATCTACGTCAACGTCGATTGAGATACGCATGCCCAATCAGAATCGCCCCAGCCCCTTAGCCGCCGGCCTCGTCCTCGGAGCGTTCCTGGCGCCCAGCGCGCTCGGGATGTCCGCGACCCCCATCGCCCTGCCCGCGCTGGGCGAGAGACTGTCGGTCGCCTCCGGCTCCACCGCGTGGGTCCTGGCCGCCTACACCCTCACCCTCTCGGTGGCCTCCGCGCTCGCCGGCCGGCTGGCCGACATGCGCGGGCTGCGCCTGCCGATCGTGGGCGGCATGGCCCTGCTCGTCCTGGGCACGGCCCTGGTGACCGTCCCCTGGTACCCGGCCGTGATCGGCGGCCGGCTCCTGCAGGGCTGCGGCGCCGGCGTCGCCGCGGTGCTGTCCTTCGGGGTGGCCAACCGGCTCTTCACCGACCCGCACGAACGCGGCCGCACCGTCGGCACGATGGGCGCGCTGGTCGGCATCGTCTCCGGTGGCGGCGCCCTGCTGGGCGGCGCCCTGACCGACCTCATCGGCTGGCAGGCCGCCCTGGCCCTGCCCGGCCTGTCCGCTCTCGCCGCGGTCTGGGTGCTGCGCATCGCCCCGGCCGTGGAGGCCCGCAAGGAGAAGCTGGACGCCCGCGGCGCGGTCCTCAGCCTCGCCCTGGCGGCCGTCCTGGCGCTGCTGCTCCAGGCGCCGTCCACCCATCCCGGTACGGCCGTGGTCCTGGCCTACGCCGCGCTGGCCGTGGTCCTGGTGGTCCTGGTCCTGCGGCACGTGGCGCACGTCCCGGCGGGCTTCCTGCCCAAGCCCGTGGTGGGCAACCCGCGGTTCGCCCTCGCCGCGGCGGCCGGCTTCACGCTCTTCGCCGGCTACCTGGTCGTGCAGTTCGCCGCGCCCCGGCTGATCCTGGCCGAGCACGACCTGAGCGTCACCCAGATCGGTCTGATCCTGCTGCCCACCGGCCTGTGCAGTGCGGGGCTGTCCCGGGTCGCGGGCGGACTCGCCCACAAGGTGGGGCCGCTGCGGCTGGTGGCCTTCCTCGGACTGCTCAGCGCCGCCGGACTGCTGCTGGCCGCGGTGGCCGGCCGCAACCCGGTCGCCCTGGTCATCGCCGTCGCGGCCTGCGTCTCGGGCTTCTCGGCCGGCCAGGTCGCCCTGATGGCCTCGGTGCCGCACCTGGTCGACTCCTCCGTCCAGGGCGCCGCGGTGGGCGTCTTCCAACTGGTGTTCATCACGGGCGGTTCGCTCGGCTCGGCCGCCGTCGGCGGCATGGCCGGGGTGATGAGCCTGTCCGGGGCGATCGGGGTCCTGGTGGCGGTGCCGCTGCTGGGCGCCGTCGCCGCGGTCGGGGCGCTGCGGCTGATGGCCGCCCGTCCGGCGGCCGCCGCGGCCCCGGAGCGGGCCCCGGGGGCCGCCACCCCCGCCACCGGCCGCTGACGGCCACCCGCACCGCCTGAAAGGGCGGGGACGGGCGCACACCGCGCCCGCCCCCGCCCTTTCGCATTTCCTCCCGGATTTCCGGGCCGTGCCGCCCCGCAATCCCCTGTCCCATACATACGAAAGTCCCGCGCAATCCTTTGTCCGCGGCCCCGCCGGCTGGACATGATGAACGCGCCCGAAATGAAGGAACCGGCACCCCCGAAACCCTAGGAGCGCGGCGTGGCCAGAAGGAACGCCAAGAAGATCCTCGTCATTCTCTCGGAGTACGGGTACTGGGGCGAGGAGCTCATCGGCCCCCTGCACCATTTCGACCAGCGCGGTTACGACGTCGAATTCGCCACCCCCACGGGCAAGCGGGCGCACGCGCTGCCGCCGTCCATGGACCCCTCCTACGTCGACCCGCCGCTGGGCCGCTCGGTCACCTCCGAGGAGGTCGCCAAGCTGACCCGCCGCGTCGAGGAGTCCGACCGCCTGGACGACCCCATCGACATCTCGCGCTGGCTCCCGGAGCGCCCGTACACCTCCGACGACGACTACCTGCGCCGCCTGGAGGCCTACCACCGGGCCGTGGACACCGTCGCCGCGGAGTTGGAGGAGTACGACGCGCTGCTGATCGTCGGCGGCTCCGGCCCCATCGTCGACCTGGCCAACAACGAGCGGGTGCACGAGATCATCCTGGCCTTCCTGCGGGCCGACAAGCCGATCGCCGGCGAGTGCTACGGCGTCGCCCCGCTGGCCTTCGCCCGCGACTGGGAGGACCGCGCCTCGATCATCCGCGGCAAGCGGGTCACCGGGCACTGCAAGGAGTACGACTACAAGGACGGCACCGGCTTCCTGGGCACCGACTTCGTCATGGGCCCGCCGCCGTACCCGCTGGAGTACATCCTGCGCGACGCCACCGGCCCCGACGGCGCCTACATCGGCAATTTCGGCAAGGAGACCTCGGTCATCGTCGACTACCCGTTCATCACGGGCCGTTCGACCCCGGACTCCTATCTGACCGGCGAGAAGATCGTCGAAGTCCTCGAGAACGGGCTCCGCCGCTTCGGCTGGTAATTCCGCGCGACGCAATCCGACCGGGGAGAAGGAAGACATGGCCAGGCAGGGCAATCAGGCGATCCTCGAACAGTTCATCGCCGACGGAATTCCCTATATGTTCGGTAATCCGGGCACCGTGGAACAGGGATTCCTCGACGCACTGGAGGGGTACGACGAGCTCCAGTACATCCTGACCCTCCAGGAGACGGTCGCCGCCGGCATCGCGGACGGCTACGCCCGGGCCACCGGCCGCCCCGCGCTGCTGCAACTGCACAGCGGCGTCGGCCTGGGCAACGCGATCGGCATGCTCTACCAGGCCAAGCGCGGGCACTCCCCGCTCGTGGTGATCGCGGGCGAGGCGGGCGTCCGGTACGAGTCCATGGACGCCCAGATGGCCGCCGACCTGGTCGCCATGGCCGAGCCGGTGACCAAGTACGCGACCCGGGTCACCGACCCCCGCTCGGTCCTGCGGGTGCTGCGCCGGGCCATGAAGACGGCCATGACGGCCCCGCGGGGACCGGTCTTCGTCGCCCTCCCGATGGACGTGCTGGACGCGCCCAACGACGAACCGGTCGTGCCGAGCACCTTCCTGGACACCCGGTCCCTGCCGGTGCCCGAGATGGTCGAGAAGGCCGCCGCCCTGCTCGCCGGGGCCGAGAAGCCGCTGGTCCTGGTGGGCGACGGCGTCTCGGCCTCCGGCGGCCAGCAGGAGCTGGCCGCCCTGGCCGAGCAACTGGGCGCCGACGTGTGGGGGGTGGACTTCTCCGAGGTCAACCTCGACGCCCGGCACCCGCTCTACCGCGGCCAGCTCGGCCACATGTTCGGCCACGTCAGCGCGGGGGTCGTGCGCGAGGCCGACGCCGTGCTGATCGTCGGCACCTACGTCTTCCCCGAGGTCTTCCCCGAACTGGCCTCGCCCTTCCGGCCCGACGCCAGGATCGTCCACGTCGACCTCGACGGCTGGGAGATCGCCAAGAACCACCCGGTCTCCCTGGGCCTGGTGGCCGACCCCAAGGCCACCCTCGCGGCCCTGGCCCCCGAGATCGAGCGCCGGCTGACCGACCGGGACCGCAAGCGGGCCGCCGCCCACCTGGCCGCCCGCCGCATCGCCCAGCCCGAGCACCCGGCCGACGACGGCTCGACCCTCGCCGCCTTCCTGCGCGAGGTCGCGGCCCAGGCCCCCGAGGACCTGATGGTCTTCGACGAGGCCCTGACCGCGGCCGGTCACGTCAACGCCCACCTGCCGGGCCGGCTGCCCGGCCACTGGTTCTCCACCCGCGGCGGCTCCCTGGGCGTCGGCATCCCCGGCGCGCTGGGCATCAAGCTCGCCCACCCGGACAAGACCGTCATCGGCTTCACCGGCGACGGCGGCTCCATGTACACCTTCCAGGCCCTCTACACGGCCGTCCGGTACGGCATCGGCGCCAAGTTCGTCGTCTGCAACAACCAGAGCTACAAGCTGCTCGACCTCAACATCGAGCAGTACTGGCGCGAGCGGGACGTCCCGGCGCACGCCTACCCCAGCCCCTTCGACCTGTCCCACCCGGCCCTCGGCTTCACCGACCTGGCCCGGGGCTTCGGCGTCGAGGCGCTGCGGGTGGACGCCCCGGAGCAGGCCGCCGACGCGGTCAAGGCGATGCTCGCCGACGACCGCCCCTTCCTCATCGACCTGCGCACCGCCGAAGGAGGCGACGGCCGTGACTGACACGCCGGCCCGCGACGGGGCCCTGTCCGGGGCCCGGATCGCGGTCCTCGCCGAGAGCGACTACTACGAGCCCGAGATGGCCTACTACCCCCGGCGGTTCGCCGAGGAGGGCGCCGAGGTGCACCTCTTCACCCGCCTGTGGGGCAACAGGGAACTGACCTTCACCGGGCACGAGCACCGCGCCCCGCTGACCGTCACCCGCGACCTCGCCGAGCTCGACGACCGCCGGCTGCGCGCCTACGACGCGCTGATCGTGCCCTCGGGCATGGTCGCCGACCGGCTGCGCTACACCGAGGACGTCGACGACCTGGCCCCCGCCACCGACCTGCTGCGCCGGGCCTTCGCCCGCCCGTCGGTGCTCAAGGGGATCATCTGCCACGGCATGTGGCTGGCCTCCTCCATCCCGTACGCGGTCCGCGGCCGCAAGGTCGTCTGCCACAACAACCTGATCGGCGACGTCCGCAACATGGGCGCCAACTACGTCGACCAGGACGTGGTCGTGGACGGCGACCTGGTCACCGCCCGCACCGGCGACCACTGCCACCTCTTCGCCCGGACCCTCATCGACCAGCTCGTGCTCCGAAGGGTGTGACCCCGATGGCCGCTGCCACCCACGACACCGTGGACTTCACCTTCTCCGACACCCTGGCCGGGCGGATCACCGGCTTCGACGCCGACGCCCGCTCCTTCACCCTGGCCACCGCCGACGGCCGGCTCTTCGCCGTGGACCTGACCGGCGGGCCCGCCGCCGAGCTGCTGCACAACCTCGGCGAGCCCTACCAGGACGCCTCCGGCCACATCGACGACCTGCTGGAGAACGGCCGCTTCGTCCTGGTGCACGGCGTCTTCTACCCGCAGCGGGGCGGCCTGCGCTTCGAGGCCAAGCGGATCGTCTTCGTCGGCCGCGGCCCCGAGGACCACCGCTTCGAGGAACGCACCTGGTGGGTCAGGCAGATCGAGGAGATCGCCGCCTTCTACCTCAAGGCGCAGTTCGGCGACGGGCCGGTGGACTTCACCGAGTACCGGACCGAGATCCGGCTCGGCGGCGAGAAGACCGCCAGCCACGTCCAGGAGACCGACACCATCTCCCGGCTGGTCTACGGCATGGCCTCGGCCTTCCTCCTCACCGGCGAGGAGCGCTACCTCGAGGTCGCCGAACGCGGTACCGAGTACCTGCGCGAGCACCTGCGCTTCGCCGACGCCGACGAGGACCTCGTCTACTGGTACCACGGCCTCAAGGTCGACGGTGAGACCGAGAGCAAGCTCTTCACCTCGGAGTTCTCCGACGACTACGACGCCCTGCCGGCCTACGAGCAGATCTACGCCCTGGCCGGCCCGGTCCAGACGTACCGGATCACCGGCGACCCCCGCATCAAGCAGGACGCGGACGCCACCCTGCGCCTGTTCGAGCGCCACTACCTCGACCCCGAGCAGGGCGGCTACTACTCGCACATCGACCCGATCCTGCTCTCCGCGGACCACGAGTCGCTGGGCCCCAACCGGGCCCGCAAGAACTGGAACTCGGTCGGCGACCACGCCCCCGCCTACCTGATCAACCTGTACCTGGCCACCGGCGAGCAGGCCTACGCCGACATGCTGGAGTACACCTTCGACACCATCGTGGAGCGCTTCCCTGACCCCAAGCACAGCCCCTTCGTGCAGGAACGTTTCCACCGGGACTGGTCGCACGACACCACGCACGGCTGGCAGCAGAACCGGGCGGTGGTCGGCCACAACCTGAAGATCGCCTGGAACCTGATGCGGATGCACTCCCTGCGCCCCAAGGAGGAGTACCTGGCCACCGCCGTCTCCCTGGGCGAGACCATGCCCGAGGTCGGCGGCGACCGGCAGCGCGGCGGCTGGTACGACGTGGTCGAACGCCTCAAGGCCGACGGCGAGGACCGGCACCGCTTCGCCTGGCACGACCGCAAGGCCTGGTGGCAGCAGGAGCAGGCGATCCTCGCGTACCTGATCCTGCACGGCATCACCGGCCGCCCGGACTTCCGCACCGAGGCCCGCGACGCCCAGTCCTTCTACAACGCCTTCTTCCTCGACCACGACGAGGGAGCCGTCTACTTCAACACCCTCGCCAACGGCCTGCCCTACCTGCTGGGCGTCGAACGGCTCAAGGGCAGCCACTCCATGTCGATGTACCACTCGGCCGAGCTGTGCTACCTCGCCGCCGTCTACAACAACCTCCTGATCGGCGGCAAGGCGATGGACTTCTGGTTCAAGCCCGACCCCGCCGACCTGCCGGGCCGCACCCTGCGCGTCTCCCCGGACCTGCTGCCCGCAGGCGCCGTGCGCATCACCGCGGTCGAGATCGACGGCCAGCAGCACACCGACTACGACGCGGCCGCCCTGACCGTGCACCTGCCCGAGGCCGACGGCCGGGTCAAGGTGCGGGTCACCCTCGCCCCCGTCGCCGCCGACGACCGCACGGAGGCCGGCCGATGACCGTCAAACTCGGCTCCCGCACCGTCGGCGAGGTCACCGTCATCGCCCTCGAAGGCGAGATCAACTCCACCACCTCCGGCGGCCTCCAGGCCCAGCTGCTGCCCCGGATCGGCGACACCACCGAGGTCCTGATCGACCTCACCGGCGTCTCCTACATCTCCAGCGCGGGCCTGCGCACCCTGCTGATCGTGCACCGGCACGCCCAGCAGATGGACACCCGCATCACCCTGGCGGGCCTGTCCGACGAGGTCACCTTCGTCATGTCGGCCACCGGCTTCCTCGACTTCTTCCGGATCGCCGAGACCGTCGACGCCGGACTGGGGCGCGCCCCCCGATGACCGCCGCCCCGGAGACCCGCGAACGCGTGGACGCGTTCCCCACCCGCCGGATCGGCCCCTACCGGGTACGGGCCGGGCGGCCCTTCCCGTACGGGGCCACCCCGGTCCCCGGCGGCGTCAACTTCTCCGTGTACTCCGACCGCGCCACCGCCATGAGCCTGGTGCTCTTCGAACGCGGCGCCGCCCGGCCCACCGCCGAACTGGAGTTCCCGCCCGAGTTCCGCACCGGCAGCGTCTACGCCATGACCGTCTTCGGCCTCGACGAGGAGAACCTGGAGTACGGCTTCCGCGCCGACGGCCCCTTCGACCCCGCCGCCGGCCACCGCTTCGACGCCCGCGCCATCCTCAGCGACCCCTACGCCCGGCAGGTCTCCGGCCGCGACGTCTGGGGCGCCGAACCCGACTGGAACGCCGCCTACCAGTACCGCGCCCAGGTCCTGAGCGAGGACTTCGACTGGGGCGACGACACCCAGCTGCGGATCCCCTTCGAAGACCTCGTCCTGTACGAGACGCACGTGCGCGGCTTCACCCGGCACCCCTCCTCGGGGGTCACCGCCCCCGGCACCTACGCCGGCCTGCGCGAGAAGATCCCCTACCTGAAGGACCTCGGGGTCAACTGCGTCGAACTGCTGCCGGTCTTCGAGTTCGACGAGCTCGACAACCCGCGCACCGACCCGGCCACCGGCGAGCGGCTGCACAACTACTGGGGCTACAACACCGTCTCCTTCTTCGCCCCCAAGGCCGGCTACGCCGCCACCGGCCGCTTCGGCATGCAGGCCGACGAGTTCAAGACGCTCGTGCGCGACCTGCACCGGGCCGGCATCGAGGTCGTCCTCGACGTGGTCTTCAACCACACCGCCGAAGGCAACGAGCAGGGCCCCACCATCAGCTTCCGGGGCCTGGACAACGCCACGTACTACATGCTCACGCCGCGCGGCGAGTACTACAACTTCAGCGGCACCGGGAACACCGTCAACTGCAACCACCCCGTGGTGCGCGACTTCGTGCTCTCCTGCCTGCGCTACTGGGTCTCCGAGTACCACATCGACGGCTTCCGCTTCGACCTCGCCGCCATCCTCGACCGGGCCCCCGACGGCACCCCGCTGCCCAACCCGCCGCTGCTCGAACAGCTCGCCCACGACCCCGTGCTGCGGCACACCAAGCTCATCGCCGAGGCCTGGGACGCGGCCGGCCTCTACCAGGTCGGCCACTTCCCCAACTACGGCCGCTGGTCCGAATGGAACGGCAAGTACCGCGACACGCTGCGCCGCTTCATCAAGGGCGAGAGCGGCCTGGCCGGCGAACTCGCCACCCGGCTGGCCGGCTCCCCCGACCTCTACCAGGGCCGCACCGCCACCGCCTCCGTCAACTTCGTCACCGCCCACGACGGCTTCACCCTCGCCGACCTCGTCTCGTACAACGACAAGCACAACCACGCCAACGGCGAGGACAACCACGACGGCGGCGACGACAACCACAGCTGGAACTGCGGCGCCGAGGGCCCCACCACCCTGGCGTACGTCCGCGACCTGCGCCGCCGCCAGGCCAAGAACCTGCTCGCCCTCCTGCTCACCAGCCAGGGCGTGCCCATGCTGCTGGCCGGCGACGAGGCCGGCCGCACCCAGCACGGCAACAACAACACCTACTGCCAGGACAACGCCCTCTCCTGGTTCGACTGGACCCTCCTCGAGGACAACGCCGACCTGCACGCCTTCACCCGCGCGCTGATCGCCTTCCGGCACGCCCACCCCGTCCTGCGCACCGCCGAGCACCCGCACGGCACCGACCGGGTCGGCAGCGGCTTCCCCGAGATCAGCTGGCACGGGGTCCGCGCCTGGCACCCCGACTGGGCCCCGCACAGCCGCCTGCTCGGCGTCATGCGCTGCGGCCGGCACGCCAAGGGCGGCACCACCCCCGACGACCACGTCTACGTCGCCGTCAACGCCCACTGGGAAGCCCACGACCTGGAACTGCCCACCCTCCCCGAGGGCGAGGCCTGGCACCTGTTCGCCGACACCACCGCCGACGCCGCCCACCCGCTGGGCGCCGAACCGCCCCTGCACCACCCGGGCCGCTACCACCTGGGCCCGCACGCGGTGGTCGTCCTGGTCGGCCGCCCCACCGGCAGCCCCGGCCGCCCCACCGGCCCGCACCGCCCCTGACCCGCCCGGCCCGTCCGTCACCACCCCGCGACCACCAAGGAGAATGCCGTGTCCTTCGACGTGAAGCTCAGGGTCAACGACAAGACCGCCACCCTCGTGCTCCAGGGCGAACTCGACGCCTCCACCGCCACCCGCTTCCACGACGTCATCGACGAGGCCGCCCGCTCCGGCGCCCTCGAACTCGTCATCCGCGCCGAACAGCTCGGCTACCTCTCCAGCGCCGGCCTGCGCTCCCTGGTCTTCGCCCGCCAGAAGATGGGCGACGACGTGCGCATCGCCTTCGTCGGCGCCGCCGAGCCGGTCGCCCGCACCATCCGGATGGCCGGGTTCGACCGCAGCATCGACCTCGTCGACGCCTGAGGGGCCGGGAGCGCCATGACATCCGACCTGGAGGCCGCCGCCCCCGGAGGGCTCGCCGGCACACCCGCACTCCGGGTGCCGGCCACCCTCGACCGCCTCGACGCCGTCGCCGAGTTCGTCCTGTGCCACGGCGCCCGGGCCGGCCTGGGCGAGGAGGCGCTCTACCGGCTCCGGCTCGCCGCCGACGAACTGGCCACCAACATCGTCGTGCACGGCTACCGCGGCGCACCCGGCGAGATCACGGTCGACGCGGGCGCCGCACCGGACCGGGTGTGGGTGCGCTTCACCGACACCGCCCCGCCCTTCGACCCCCGCGCGGGCATGCGGCCCCCCGACCTGGAGACCCCGCTCGCCGAGCGGCCGCTGGGCGGACTGGGCGTCTACCTCGCCCTGACGGCCGTGGACACCTTCGAATACGAGCTGGCTGCCGGACGCAACGTGTGCACCCTCGGGATGCGTCGGCCGGCAGCGGAATAGACGAGGCCAAGAGATGGCGCAGACGAAGGTGCTGGTCCTGGACGAGCACCACAGCGTGCCCCCGGACCTGCTCAAGGCGCTCGACGAGGTCGGCGCCGAGGTCCACGTGCGCACCCCCGGCGAGGTCCTGGGCGCCGAACCGGGCCGGCTGCCCGAGGCGACCGTGCTCCTCGCGTACGCCGGGCTCAGCCCCCACACGGTCCGCTCGGTGGCCCGCCGCCTCGACGACGAGGGCCCCCGGCCCACCGTCGTCGCGTTCGCCGAACGCGACCTGCACCTGCTCGGCAGCCACGTGCACGCCGGCTCCGACTACCTGGTGCCGCCGTTCTACCCCGAGCTGATCCGGGCCCGGCTGCGCGACTGCCACGACCGGGCCGAACTCGGCCGCACCATGGAGGACGTCGCCGCCCACGCGGAACTCCTCAGCTACGAACGCGAACTGGAGATCGGCCGCGAGATCCAGATGGGCTTCCTGCCGGACACCCTGCCCAGCCCCGACGACTGGGAGATCCACGTCCGCTTCCGGCCCGCCCGCACCGTCGCCGGCGACTTCTACGACGTCTTCGAACTGGTCAACCGGCGCCGCATCGCCCTGGTCGTCGCCGACGTCTGCGACAAGGGCGTCGGCGCCGCCCTCTTCATGGCCCTCATCCGCAGCCTGCTGCGGCACACCGCCGAACACAGCGGACTGCAGAACCTCATCGCCGCCGACCTGCTCGGCGGCCCCGACGGCGGCCCCGACGCCGGCTGGCACGAACAGAGCCGCGCCATCCCGGTCGTCGGCGCCACCCCGCTGCTCAACGCCGTCGTCGGCACCAACAACTACCTGACCCGCAACCACATCAGGCAGGGCTACTTCGCCACCATGTTCTTCGGCGTCCTGGACCCGATGACCGGCAGCCTCGTCTACATCAACGGCGGCCACAACCCGCCCGTCCTGGTCAGCGGCAGCGGAGCCGAGCCGGTCCTCCTGGAACCCACGGGACCGGCCGTCGGCGTGATCCCGGACGTCGCCTTCTCCCTCGGCTACGCCCAGATCAGCCCCGGCGACACCCTCTACATCTACACCGACGGGGTGCCCGAGGCCCGCTCGGTCTCCGGGGAGTTCTTCGGCGACGAGCAGATGATCCGCCGCCTGGGCGAGGCCGGCGTCACCGGCTCCGAACTCCTGGACCACATGGACGGCGCGCTCAGCGAGTTCGTCGGACCCGCCGAACAGTCCGACGACATCACCATGCTGGCCGTCCACTGGCGTCCCACCGGCGGGCCCACCCCCGCCTGACGCCGCCACCCCCGCGCCGTGCACCGGGGCGCCCGTACCGACCGGATGGGACCATGTCACAGATCGTCACCGTGCACTCCTACCGCGGCGGCACGGGCAAGTCGAGCACGGCCGCGAACCTCGCCCTGCTGCTGGCCTCCGCGGGCCGCCGGGTCGCCCTCGTGGACACCGACATCCACACCCCCGCCCTGCACGTCCTCTTCCCCGGAGCCCCGGCGCACCGCTCGCTCACCGACTACCTCATCGGCCGCTGCGAGATCGAGGACGCGGCCGCCCCCGCCGACACCGGCCAGGGCCACGACGGCTTCTTCCTGGTCCCGGCCCGCACCCGCACCGGCGCCGGCAACGAACTCATGGGCCGCGGCTACGACGTGGGCCTGCTGCGCGAGGGCTTCGACCGGCTCATCGACACCCTCGCCCTGGACGTGCTGCTGCTCGACACCCACGCAGGCTTCAACAACGAGACCGTCACCGCCATGGCGGGCGCCGACAGCCTGATCGTCCTGACCCGCGCCGACCGGCTCGATCTCGCCGGCGCCCAGGAGACCGTCTCCCTCGCCCGCCGCCTGGGCTGCGGCCGGCTCAGCCTCGCGGTCAACATGGTCCCCGACGGCACCCTCCCCGACCGGCTGCGCACCGATCTGGAGACGGCGTACGACGCCCCGCTGACCGCGGTCCTGCCCTACGCCCCGCAGATGGCGGCCCTGGCCGGCGAACGGCTGCTGACCACCGCCTACCCGCACCACCCCCTGGTGGCCGGCTACCGCCGGATCATCGGCGCCATCAGCCGCGGCACCACCGGACTGCGCCGCTGACCCGCCCGGCCCCCCTTCCAGCGACCGCACCCCCGGTGCGAGGAGGACAGCATCATGCAGCAGGGCACCATGCAGCAGAGCAGCACGTGGCAGGACGCCCCCGCCCGCCCCGCCACGGCCGGGGCCACGACCGCGCACCCCTCACCGCGCCCCCGGCCGCTGCCGGACCCCGAACCGGCCCCGCCGGGCGCCTTCACCCCCGTCTTCGGCCGCATCCCCGTCGTCGACGTCCGCCCCCGCGTCGAAGAGGGCCGCCGGCCCGCCCGGGCCGTCCCCGGCGAGGGCTTCGAGGTCTCCGCCACCGTCTTCCGCGAGGGCCACGACGGCGTCGCCGCGCACGTCGTCCTCACCGGCCCCGACGGCGCGGAGCGCGACCCCGTCCCCATGCGGCTGCTCGCCCCCGGCACCGACCGCTACGCCGCCGAGGTCACCCCCGACCGCGAGGGCGACTGGACCTACCGCGTCGAGGCCTGGAGCGACCCCTGGGCCACCTGGCGGCACACCGCCGGCATCAAGGTCCCCGCCGGCCTCGACACCGAGACCGTCCTCGAAGAGGGCGCCCGCCTCCTGGAACGCGCCGCCGACGCCTTCACCCCCCGCGAGGGCGCCCCCCTGCTCCGCGCCGCCGACGCCCTGCGCGACACCGGCCGCCCCGGACCCGGCCGGCTCGCCGCCGCCACCGAACCGGGCGTCGCCGCCCTGCTCACCGCCCGCCCGCTGCGCGACCTGGTCACCCGCTCCGCCGAACTCCCGCTGCGGGTGGACCGCGAACGCGCCCTCTACGGCTCCTGGTACGAACTCTTCCCCCGCTCCGAGGGCGCCCGCCTGCCCGCCCCCGACGCCGACGGCCTCCTCGACCCCCCGCGCTCGGGCACCCTGCGCACCGCCGCCGCACGCCTGGACGCCGTCGCCGCCATGGGCTTCGACGTGGTCTACCTCCCGCCGATCCACCCCATCGGCACCACCCACCGCAAGGGCGCCAACAACACCCTCACCGCCGGCCCCCACGACCCCGGCTCCCCCTGGGCCATCGGCTCCGCCGACGGCGGCCACGACGCCGTCCACCCCGACCTCGGCACGATCGAGGACTTCGACCACTTCGTCGCCCGCGCCCGCGCCCTCGGCATGGAAGTGGCCCTGGACTTCGCCCTCCAGTGCTCACCGGACCACCCCTGGGCCACCGAGCACCCCGAATGGTTCCGGCACCGCCCCGACGGCACCATCGCCTACGCCGAGAACCCGCCCAAGAAGTACCAGGACATCTACCCGATCGACTTCGACACCGACCCCGAGGGCCTGCTCGACGAATGCCTGCGCGTGCTGCGCCACTGGATGGCCCACGGCGTGCGGATCTTCCGCGTCGACAACCCGCACACCAAGCCGCTGGCCTTCTGGGAACGCCTCATCGAGGCCCTGCACGCCGAGGACCCCGACGTCCTGCTGCTCGCCGAGGCCTTCACCCGCCCCGCCATGCTGCACGCCCTGGCCCGGGCCGGCTTCCACCAGTCGTACACGTACTTCACCTGGCGCAACTCCAAGGACGAGGTCGAGGACTACCTCGCCGAACTCGCCGGCCTCGACGGCCAGGAGAGCGCCGCCTACCTGCGCCCCAACTTCTTCGTGAACACCCCCGACATCCTGCACGCCTACCTCCAGTACGGCGGCCGGCCCGCCTTCGCCGTCCGCGCCGTGCTCGCCGCCCTCACCGCCCCCTCCTGGGGCGTCTACGCCGGCTTCGAGCTGTACGAGAACGTCGCCCTCGGCCCCGGCAGCGAGGAGTACCTGGACTCCGAGAAGTACCAGTACCGGCCCCGCGACTGGGTCGCCGAGGAGGCCGCCGGCAACTCCCTCGCCCCGCTCATCACCGCCCTCAACGAACTGCGCCGCGCCCACCCGGCCCTGCACCGGCTGCGCAACCTGCGCCTGCACCGCACCGACAACGACGCCGTGGTCTGCTTCTCCAAACGCGCCGTCGCCGAGGACGGCACCGACGACTGGGTGCTGGTCGTCCTCAACCTCGACCCGCACTCCGTCCGCGAGGCCACCGTCAGCCTCGACCTGCCGGAGCTGGGCCGCGAATGGTCCGAGACCTTCGAGGTGCACGACGCCCTCTCCGGCGAGAGCTACCGCTGGGGCCGCGACAACTACGTCCGCCTGGACCCCCGCGAAGACGTCGCCCACATCCTCACCGGCACCAAACTCCCCACGGACAGGAAGGCCCGGCCGTGACCACCGCCCCCGCCCGCCCCGCGCCGCTGCCGGTGGCCCGGCCCGCCGCCGGACCAGCCGCGCCGGCGCGTCCCGCGCTGCCCGCCTCGGGCGAGATCGTCGACCCGCACGCCCTGCTCGGACCGCACCCGGGCCCGGGCGGCACCACCGTGCGGGTGCTGCGCCCCGGGGCCCGGGCCGTCCGGCTGGTCCGCCCCGACGGGAGCCCGCTCGCCGCGCTGGACCCGGTCGGCGGGGGCCTGTTCAGCGGGCTGCTGGCCAGCGCCGGGCGGCCCGACTACCGGGTCGAGGTGGACTACGCCGACCCGGCCCCGCACACCTTCGCCTACGACGACCCGTACCGCTTCGAGCCCACCGTCGGCGAGCTGGACCGGCACCTGATCCGGGAGGGCCGCCACGAGGAGCTGTGGCGGGTGCTCGGCGCCCACGTCCGCGACCTGGCCCGGGACGGCCGCACCGTCCGCGGCACCTCCTTCGCCGTCTGGGCCCCCGGCGCCCGCGCGGTCCGCCTGGTCGGCGACTTCAACCACTGGGACGGCGCCGCCCACCCCATGCGCTCGCTGGGCGACTGCGGCGTCTGGGAGCTGTTCGTCCCCGGCGTCGGCGACGGCTGCCGCTACAAGTACGAGATCCTCACCCGCGAGGGCCACTGGCGGCAGAAGGCCGACCCGCTCGCCGCCTGCGCCGAACCGGCCCCCGGCACTGCCTCCCTGGTCTTCACCTCCCGGCACACCTGGACCGACCGCACCTGGCTCGAGGGGCGCGCGGCCCGCCGCCCCGAGGAAGCGCCCATGAGCGTGTACGAGATGCACCTGGGCTCCTGGCGGCCCGGCCTCGGCTACCGCGACCTGGCCCGCGAACTGCCCGGCTACCTCAAGGCCCTCGGCTTCACCCACGTCGAGTTCCTGCCGGTGGCCGAGCACCCCTTCGGCGGCTCCTGGGGCTACCAGGTCTCCTCGTACTACGCCCCGATGGCCGCCCTCGGCGACCCCGACGACTTCCGCCACCTGGTCGACGCCCTGCACCGGGCCGGCATCGGCGTGATCGTCGACTGGGTGCCCGCGCACTTCCCCAAGGACGACTGGGCGCTGGCCCGCTTCGACGGCACCGCCCAGTACGAGCACCCCGACCCGCGCCGCGGCGAACACCCGGACTGGGGCACCCTGGTCTTCGACTTCGGCCGCCCCGAGGTCCGCAACTTCCTCGTCGCCAACGCCGTCCACTGGTGCGAGGAGTTCCACGTCGACGGCCTGCGGGTGGACGCCGTCGCCTCCATGCTCTACCTCGACTACTCCCGCCCCGACGGCCAGTGGCTGCCCAACGCCCACGGCGGCCGGGAGAACCTGGACGCGGTCGCGCTGCTCCAGGAGATGAACGCCACCGTCGCCCGCCGCTGCCCCGGCACGATCACCGTCGCCGAGGAGTCCACCGCCTGGGACGGGGTCACCCGCTCCACCGACGAGGGCGGCCTCGGCTTCGCCATGAAGTGGAACATGGGCTGGATGCACGACTCGCTGTCGTACATCTCCCAGGACCCGGTGCACCGGCAGTACCACCACCACGCCCTGACCTTCCCGCTGGTCTACGCGTACAGCGAGCACTACCTGCTGCCCATCAGCCACGACGAGGTCGTGCACGGCAAGGGCTCGCTGCTGGGCAAGATGCCCGGCGACCGCGCCGCGCGGTTCGCCAACCTGCGCGCGTACCTGGCCTTCATGTGGGCCTTCCCCGGCAAGCAGCTCCTCTTCATGGGCCAGGAGTTCGCCCAGGACACCGAGTGGTCCCACGACCGGGGCCCCGACTGGGCCCTCCTCCAGGACGCCCCCCACCAGGGCGTCCGCGACCTGGTCCGGGACCTCAACCTGACCTACCAGCACACTCCCGCGCTGTGGAGCCGCGACAGCGACCCGGCCGGCTTCCGCTGGATCGAGGCGGACGCGGCCGCCGAGAACCTCTACTCCTTCACCCGCACCGCCGCCGACGGCTCCACCCTCGTCTGCGTCTACAACTTCCAGCCCACCCCCCGCCCCGGCTACCGCCTGCCGGTCCCCACCCCCGGCACCTGGACCGAACTCCTCAACACCGACGCCCCCACCTACGGCGGCACCGCCCACACCAACCCGGGCCCCCTGGTAGCCGAGGGCACCCCGCCCACGCTGGAACTCACCCTGCCGCCGCTGGGGGCGATCTGGTTGCGGCGGACGGGGTGAGGGGGTGCTCCGGGGCAGAGCGGGGGGACCCGGCAGGCCGAGCGCGACACCGGTGTCCAGCACGGTTGCGACCACGGTGACGGGTGCGGCAGTGTGGTGGTCATGACCGCACCCGCCCGGCCTGCCCGCCCCGCCGCGTACCACCGCGGCCCGGCCGGAGACGCGGCGGGGCCGGCATGAGCACCGCGCCCGAAAACCCGTCCGACGGTGCCCGTGGACCGCAGCCTCCCGCCACCGCCGAGGATCTGAGGGCCGCCCTCACCCGCATCGCCCCCGATGCGGTACCGACCTTCGACGCCGAACGGGCCACCGCAGTGGCCCGCGCCAGGGAGCAGGTGAGCTCGGCGCCCATGCGCCGCTTCCTGCGGCAGTGGGCCGTGTACGTCGCCATCGAGCGCCACCCCGACCAGGCCGCCCGCCTGCGCGTACTGGAGGAGCGGGCCGCCCACACGACGGCCGCGGACGAGGCCAGGGCCATCGCCGCGGAGATCGGGCACATCATCGACAAGGCCGCGGCCGAGGCCGGCATCCCCACCGGCGGAGCCCGGTGACGAGCTGGCGCTGGGAGTACGACCCCAACGCCGATGAGGTCATCAAGGGCCTGCCCGCCCATGTCACGGCCGAGGTCGAACGGCTCGCCCACGAGCTCGTCGCCCTGGCCGACGTGGGCGTCGATGTCACCGACATCGGTGAGGGCGGTCGCAAGGGAGTCCCGGGCGGGGTCCGGCGCATCCCTCTCCTCGAGGACGGCTGGTTCTACGCCCTGCCGCTCCCGCGCCTGGGCCTGATCGCCGCCGTCCGCGTGATTCCGCCGTACTCCGACCTGTAGACCGGGGCCATGGGCGACTCCTTCGGGTGCCGTCCCGGTAAGCCGCCGTGGGGGAGGGCCTGCGGCCGGCGGTGCTGCCCGGCGCGCCGGGGAAACCCTTGGGTGCCCGGGGCCGGGGCCCGTTACGCTCCCACCCGGTGTGCCGGGAAGCCTGGTCGGCAAGCAGCTGACGCCTGCCCGCCACCTGGGGGAACCGTGCCGCAGATCCACCGTCAGACCCCGGCCGCTGCCGCCCGGCGCCGCCGGCTGCACGCCGCACGCGACCGGCACGCCCGCCGGGCCCGCTTCGCGACGGCGCAGCAGCTCCGGGAGGCCGCCCGCCGCACGCGCCTGCTCCGTCGCCGCGACCGCCGGCTGGTGATCGCATACCTCTTCGCCATACCCGTGGCCGCCCTCTTCGCCGTGGTGGCCTTCACCCAGGCCCCCGTCGACCGCGCCGCGGCCCGCGCCTACCGGGCCGCCCCCGAGTGTGCGGATGCCGACGCCGCGGCGGCGCCCGAGCCCGAGATGCGGTACCTGTGGAGCCCCGTCCCGGACCCGCAACTCCCCGAATGCATCCACCAGGCGCTGTTCCGCGCCCGGGACGTCCGCATCGGCGACGGCGGCGGGGGCAAGGAGTTCTCCGCCCGCCTCGAAGGCACCACCGGCGGGGGCGGCCGCGTCCACTTCCACGGTGACGGGCCCGTGCTGCGGCGGCTGCACGACGGGGACCCGGTCATCGGCCGGGTCTGGCGCGACGAGGTCGTCTCGATCGCCGCCGACGACCGCACCCAGCCGACCACCGCTGACCCCGAGGACGACGCGTCCTCCGACATCGCAGCCGGTGCGGCCTTCTCGGCCGCCGGCTTCGCCGCCCTCCTCGACGCCACCCGCCGTCACCGCCGCCTCACCGTCCACGCCCGCCACCAGGCGACCTGAAGGACAGGCACCGGTACGTCGGGTGACCCCCCGCTGAGCCCCGTCGTTGTCCCCTACGTCGAGGCGTCGACCGGACGCCCTCGGACGTGGGAGCGGCCATCGTGCCTGCCGGGCGCTTGCGGAAGCCGGCCCGTCGAGGAGGCGTACCGAGCGAGGAGGAGGCGATCGACGAGGTCGCCTCCTCGGGGGTGGTGGATGTCAGGAGCACGCAGGCCGGAGCGAGGACGATCCGCTCCGGCGGACGGTCCGCCCTGGGCCTGCGCGGTGTGGACGTTCGCGCTGGACGAGGACTGCGTGCCGTTTCGGGAACCGGCCGCCGAGTTCGAGGCACTGTCGCAGGCCTACGTGGCGGCGACCCGCGCGGCGGACGGGCCACCGGTCCCCGACCGGAGGGCCTGACGACGAACTGCCGGCTGAGTCGCTCCTGATGTCCCCCGCCCCGGGGCTGCGCCATCAGCGGGCCAGTTTCCGTCTCCATGTGGCGCTGGATGCCGCCGCCCGTGCGGCGGGGGCGCCGGTGGAGGTGCTGGAGGCCGTCAATGTCACGTTGCCGTCCGGT